>CAYSUZ010000106.1:0-5885 GCA_964434335.1 uncultured Planctomycetota bacterium
AATAGAGCACTTGGCTTGGAGATAGCGTATCAGTTCAACCAAAGCGTCGATCTGCTCCTTTGTAGGCTTGCCTTTTTCGAAATTTCCAACCAGGCATATGCCAATCCCATGCTCATTGTATCTCTGTACGCCCGCGTGTGCGCCAACCTGCTGCTTGGTCCAGCGACCTCCGACCTCGACTTGTCCGTCGGGCGATCCCCGACCGTTGCCGACAACAAAATGATAGGCAAGGCCATTTATCCAGCCGTTGGTATTGCGATGATATGTGTCGAACGAAGCCGCGCTGCCCGAATTTGTGGCAGAATGATGGATAATTATGTGCGTCCATTTACGGCCAATATTTACGTTCCAACTTGCTGGGTTGTTTTGAGCGACCGGTGGTTTGAACGTTGGCTTTATGGGTTGGGGGACGGTTGCGGGGGGGAGTATCCTTAGCGGCTCGTCTTCGGGATCGTCGATGATGATTATATCGGCTGGCTCGCTTGCTTCGGCGTCTTTGGGTGCGTAGATCGGAGGGTGATTTTCGCATTCCAGCGCAGCGCGATCCACATATGATGTCGCGGTGCAACCGGTGGCGAGGAAAATTGTAATGAGCAGAGGAAGTATGATCGCGATTTTTTTCATGCTTTTCCTTTCGCGTGACTTTTTGATTAGATGCGAATTGCCCGAATTGTACTTTGTAAAGTATAAAGCGTCAAGGCGCTATTTTAATTCCTCTACCGTTTCATTTTTTAGTATCGTGTTATTCGCCGATGATTTTTACTAGAATTTCTTTTTTTCGCCCACCATCGTATTCGGCGTAGTAGATTGTTTGGTAGGTTCCGAGATGGAGATGCCCGTCGGTAATTGGCAGAGTGATGTGATGGCCGGTGAGTATCGATTTTATGTGCCCGTCGGCGTTTTTCTTGTGATCCGTTTCGTCATGCCGGTAACCTGCGCCGGGGGGGACTAGTTTCTTGCCGACATCGAGGAAATCCTGCGTTATCGAAAAATCAGAATCGGTAATAAACACTGCGCTGCTGGTGTGCAGGGGGTAGACCAGTGCCAAGCCTTCTTTTATCCCGCTGCGGGCAACGATTTCTTCGATGCCGGAGGTGATGTTGACTACGGCCTGTTGTTCTGTCTGAATTTCGATTTCTTCGGTAAACGCCAGCATGGTTCTGTTCCGTTATGATGCCTCATCGTCCTTAGAGCGTTCGCGTAGAGAGAGCCTAATCGGGATTTCAGAGAAAGGCGAGTTGGTTCTGATATAATTCTGCAAATAACGCAGGTAGGCGTCCCTGAAAAGCGACTTGCTGTTTACGAACAACGTTATCGTCGGTGGGGCTGTGTCGGTTTGTGTCGCGTAAAATATTTTGCCTTCCCTGCCCTTGACAATTCTGATCGAGCGCCTGCTTACGGCCTTTTGGATAATGCGATTTAGCACTCCGGTTGTAATCGTCGTGTTGGCCTGCTTGTAGAGACTGTTGGCGGTCTCGGTTATCGCGTCGAGATTTATTCTCTCCTTGCCCGATGCGTAGATGATGGGCTGGTAGTATAGGCCGGGCAGCTTTTCTTCGAGATATTTGTGGAACTGACCTGTTTCGATAAAGCCCTTGGCTTTGTCCCACTTGTTGACCACGATGATGCACGGCTTGTTTTCGTCGGCGATATATTTGGCGAGTTTTTTGTCTACCGAACTGATGTCAATCGAGACGTCGAGCATAAATATGACTACGTCGCACCGGCGGATGCTGCGCAGGGCGCGATGGGAGCTAAAATATTCCACCGAATCCTTCAGCTGCGTGCGACGGCGAATGCCAGCGGTGTCGATCACAATAAACGTTTTGTCGTCAAAGCGGAAGCGTACGTCAACTGAGTCACGCGTTGTCCCGGGGATATCGCTGACGATCATGCGTTCTTCGCCGACCAGCGCATTGACCAGAGTGGATTTTCCAGCGTTGCGCTTGCCGACTAGCGCAAGCATGATGCCATCAACCTCTTCGGGTTGTTCTAATCGTTTTTCTTCGGGTATTGCCGCGAGCACCGCTTTGATAAGCCTGTCCTTGCCGCGACTGACGGTCGTGGATGTCATTATTGGCTCGCCGAATCCCAGCGAGTAAAAATCAGCCGCAAGTGATTCATGAACATCATCGTCAACCTTGTTGGCTACGAGTATCGGAGTGCGATGTTTTTTGCGGAGCACATCGGCTACTTCCCGGTCGAGGGGCGCGATACCGGTTTGCGCGTCCACGACCATGACAATTACGTCGGCTTCCTCGATACCGCGATAGATTTGGTCTTCCATCATCGTAGCGAGGATATTATCTTTGGCCAGACCCAGACCGCCGGTGTCGATGAGTTCAAAGCGACAGCCCTGGTGTTCGATAACCGTACCTATGCGGTCAAGCGTAACACCGGGGACTTTTTCCACGATGGCAAGCCTGCGTTCCGATAGGAAGTTGAAAATCGAACTCTTGCCCACGTTGGGGCGACCTATAATTGCAACCTGTGCGAGCGACATATTTCACCAAATAGCAAACAGTTGGGGTAAAAGCAGTGTATAATGGGGTGATTATAGTGCGTAGCGGCGTACAGTCAAGCGCGTAATAAATTATAATAGGTTGACTTATGACTAGACGAGCGATTCTTGCGGCGACTTTATTGGTGGCTTTGTCAGTAGTCTTGATCCCCGTGTCAGATACGGCTGTGGGCCGGAGTTCACGCAAGCAAAAAAAGGAGGCTCGTGCCTATTCTGCCGCGCGCGATCTTGAGGGTTTTATCCTTCGATTTCGCAAACTCGCCATCCACCACAATCGCAATTATGTGCCTGTTTCCCGACTTGTTCTTGCACGCAAGCAGACCGCTGATCTTGCGCGTGATTTCAAATCCGCAGTCAACCCGTCATACCTGGACGATAAGGATTGGATTGATTACTTCCTTTTGCGCTCATCGTTTATCCGCCTCCTGGAGAGATACGATGAGGCGATTGCGCGGGAAAAAGAGATCGCAGCCTTGATGCCGTTTGAGACAATTCTCTACTCTGTTATAGAAACGCTATACAACGACGGCGACGGGCAGGCTCTCTCCTCTCGCAGAAAAATAGATATTGCATATGCTTCTATTGCCAAATTTTCCAAGAAATTTTTCAAAACCAAAGGTTGGCGGCTGTATCCCGGTGTCCTGCGACGTGTTCAGAGGCTTAGGCATGAGTTCTACGAGTGGAGCAGGGTAACGGCGGGCGTAGTGCCAGGCTTCGAGAAAGAATGCGGTAAGCGTTGTAGTGAAATAAACAAGGCACTGGAATTCGTTATAAAGAATTGCAAGGATAAGATGAAACGCGATAAGTTTTATCCTGAAATTGAGCCTGTCGGCGCGGAAAAATTCAAGCGCCTTCTCGTGATTAATCATCATGAGACCGACTCCATAGACGAGTTGTATGCCTACGGGCAGAAATGCTGGTTAGAGGTTAATGCCCAGCTTGCTGCTTGTGCCGCGAAGATAGATCCGAGCAAATCCTATCTTGAAATTATAGAGGACATGCGTTCGCATCACCCGGCGCAGGGCGAAGTTGCTCTTGCCTACGACGCGATGATGGCATCGTTGCGGAAATTCTTCGAAGCAAAAAAAATTATCACGCTGCCCGACAATATTTTCGAAACGGTCAGGACTGTTCGCTTTCTCGACTCCGATAAACGCGTACCATTTGCCAGCTACAATCGTGATGCGCTTTCCGGGCGGATGAATGTCGCGGTTCCGTCGCTTGATACAAAGGCCAAAGACCGCGAAGCCAAACTGCGCTCGCAAAATTACTATTTCATGTTTGTCGTTGTGCCGCATGAGACGGTTCCCGGTCATCATCTGCAACTCAGTCTGGCCGCTTCACTTATCAGACCGCGTATCGGAATGCGCACTACTTTTTTTGTCGAGGGTTGGGCGTTTTACTGCGAGGAATTGATGTATGATCAAGGCTTCTTCGAAAGGAAATACCAGCCAACGGGCTGGAACCTTGATCCCGCGAAAATCCAACTATATCAACTGAAATGGCGGTTGCACCGAGTGGCGCGTCTGTTGATCGACATCGGCTGGCATACCGGTCGGGTGACGCAGGCCGAGGCCGAAAAGATGCTCATCGAAAAAGTTGGCTTGCACCCTAATGATGCGCGTGCCGAGGTGGGCAGGTATATGTGGACGCCGACGCAGCCGATGAGTTACATGATTGGGAAGCGCGATATTGTGGCAATACGCGAGGCCTACCTCGAAAAAAGAAAATTGCGATATAGCCTGCGAGATTTTCACGACAGCCTGCTCTCCTACGGATCGGTGCCGCCGGTGCTGATTCACGCGGTCATGCTCGGCGAGCGCGAGACTGTCCAGAAACGCCTCGACAAGGCGCTGTCCGCATATGAGTAACAAAAAAAGGCGCGGTTGATTGCCGCGCCCTTGTTGTCTGTGTTTCATATCCCTAGAGGATGTACTTCGAAAGATCCTCGTTTTCTACGATTGAATTGAGTTTGTCGCGGACGTATTTTGCATCAATCTTAAGAGTCTTCTTTTTTGTATCCGGCGCATCAAAAGAAATTTCCTCCAGCAGTGTCTCAAGCACTGTGTGCAGTCGCCGCGCGCCGATGTTCTGAGAGGTCTGGTTGACTTCAGCGGCAATGCGCGCGATTTCCTTTATTGCTTCTTCCGGGAAAGACAACTTCACGTTCTCGGTATCGAGCAACGCCGTATACTGCTTGATGAGCGCATTTTTTGGTTCGGTCAGAATTCGCACGAAATCTTCCCCGCTAAGGCTGTTAAGTTCTACGCGGATCGGGAACCGACCCTGGAGTTCGGGAATCAAATCCGATGGCTTGGAAATATTAAACGCGCCCGCAGCGATGAAGAGGATGTGATCGGTGCGGACTACGCCATAACGAGTTGTTATGTTGGAGCCTTCGATTATCGGCAGAAGGTCGCGCTGTACTCCTTCGCGCGAAACGTCCGGCCCCGAACCGTCGCGTTGGCGGCCAGCGACCTTGTCGATCTCGTCGAGGAACACGATGCCGGAATTCTCGACGCGCTTGATGGCTTCCTGGGCAATTTTGTCTTTGTCGACGAGTTGTTCGGATTCCTGCTGGAGCAGCACCTGCCGTGCCTCGGCGACGGTCATCTTGCTGTTGCGCGTTTGCGTCGGCATCATCTTGTCAAACATGTTCTGGAAATCCACGCCCATCTGCTCGATGCCCGCCGAGGAGATGATCTCGACCATCGGCATCGATTTGCTCTCGACCGATAGTTCCACTTCGCGCTCATCAAGGTCGCCTTTTCTGAGTTTGATGCGCATCTTTTCGCGTGTACGCTCGGCGCGTTCGGCAGCCTCGGTATTTCCCTGTCCGCCGATTACCTGCGTGGAGAATTCCTCGTTATTATCGTCGCCCTCATTTTCGAAGGGAGGAATGGGCGCTGTGTATTCGCTGATTCCGTCAGTGGGGGGGATCAGTAAATCCAGCAGTTTTTCTTCGGCGATTTTGTCGGCCTTGATCTTGACCTGCTCCATGTGTTCGGCGCGAACGATGTTCATGCCGATTTCGGTCAGGTCGCGTATCATCGATTCGACGTCCCGCCCGACATAGCCGACCTCGGTAAATTTCGAGGCCTCAATCTTCATGAACGGCGCTCTGACCAGACCCGCCAGTCTGCGGGCGATTTCGGTTTTGCCGACACCGGTCGGGCCAATCATAATTATGTTCTTGGGCATGATTTCGTCTTTGAGATCGTCGATGAGCTGGCGACGTCGCCAGCGATTTCGTATAGCGATCGCAACGGCGCGTTTGGCTTCGTTTTGGCCGACGATGTAGCGGTCGAGTTGCTCGACTATTTCGCGTGGTGTCATTTCTTTGTGCGGTTTCGTGGTCACGCTA
>CAYSUZ010000107.1:0-5771 GCA_964434335.1 uncultured Planctomycetota bacterium
GTGCTTTTTACGACTGCCGCAGCCGCAGCCATAATTTTTCACAAGGTTAAAATTCTATCGGTGTCTCTTGCGCTGTTTCGTGGGGCATTAACCGCAAGCACGGCCTTCGCCGGCGGTTTCTTGGCTGACTTGTTTGATGGTGGGGAATTGAAAATTGTATTTTCGATTCTATTGGCTATCGCGGGAGGGGCGATGTTTTTTACCGGACAAGCAAGAAAGGGCAAGGCGAAATCCCGAATGGGCTATTGGAATTTGAAAGCCAGCGGCGAGACTTATGTCATTAATCTGTGGTTGATGATACCCCTCGCAATGGTTATTGGTTTTTTCTCTGGGATGGTCGGGATATCGGGCGGATCCTTTCTGGTTCCGTTGATGGTGTTGGCCTGTGGTGTGCCTATGCGCATAGCCGTGGGCACGGCCTCGGCGATGGTAGCGGTTACGGCACTTGCTGGCTTCGCGGGTCACGCATTGCATGGGAGTTTTAATCCCGGCCTGGCAATACCCATTGCCTGCGTGGCGACTGTGGGCGGCATATTGGGCGGCAAAATTGCTATTAAGACAAAACCAAAATATTTGAAAACGCTTTTTGCCGTTACCACACTTGTTGCTGCCGTGCTTATGCTTGTCAACGCAGTGGTTTCAAGATAATTGCCGGTGTTGTTGTCCGGGAGGGCTGGCGCTGAGCCTGCAGAATATGCTGGTAATTCGCAGCGTTTTGGGCACGAAAAAAACCGCTGTCTACATTTTACTGGTTGTTGTGATGGCGACTATTTCAGGGTTGATATTCGGTATCATATATTAAGGAGTGTGCGATGAAGATTCAAATATACGGATCGGGTTGCAAGAAGTGTACTAAATTGGCAGCAAATGCGCAGGCCGCCGCGAGCGAGCTTGGCATAGAATGCGAGATTGAAAAAGTTCAGCAGCTTGCCGACATTTCGGCGGCGGGCGTTTTGTTCACTCCCGCGCTAGCTATCGACGGCGAGGTAAAATCCAGCGGCAAGGTTCTCTCGCCCGACGCGATCAAAAAACTGCTTAACAAATAACAGGGGACATTCATGGATAAGAAAACAATCAACATTATTATCATAGTCGCGGTGATTTTGGCCGCAGGCGCGGTTGTCGCGCTGAAGGTTACCGCATCGAAAGATCAGGCAGGTCAAAAGCAGAACGCTAACGAGGCAGATAAAAAACTACCAAAAATAATCAAGATCAGCAACATGCAAAAAAAGGCTACTCCTTGTTCGCCCTGCGGAAAGCTGGAGAGAGTTTTGGCTCAGGTGCAACGGGAATATGCGGACAAAATGCTGGTCGAATCGCATTATCTAAGCGAGAGCGCCGGCAAGGCATTCATCAAGAAATACCGCATTGACGAAAGCACTTTTGTTCCCGCCCTAGGCGCACCGGTGCAGGTTTTTTTCGTTGACGCAGAAGGCAAATTATCCGAGACGGTCTTGGACTGGAATGCGAATAAGGAACAAATCATCGATGCGCTCAAAGAAGTCGGGGTTGAGTAACGATGGGCGCCTTTGAGCAAAACATCAGGGAGGCGATTGCCGGAGCGCCAGCATTGGCGTTGCTGGCGGCTTTTGTCTGGGGAATTCTTAGCGTGGCTCTCAGTCCATGCCATCTTGCCTCAATACCGCTGGTGGTAGGATACGTCGGCGGGCAGGGCCGCATCAGCATTCGCCGGGCTTTTGCCATCTCATTGATTTTATCTGTGGGGATATTTGCCAGCATTATCTTAATCGGAGCGGTTGCTGCAACGGTCGGCTGGATTGCTGGTGATTGGGGCGTTTGGCTGAATTACGCGTTGGCGGCGGTGCTGATTTTGGTTGGTTTGTTTTTGCTCGAAATTATTCCCATGCCTTTTAGCGGCAGTGGCAAGATCAGTATCAAGCGCAAGGGTTTGTTTGCGGCATTGTTGCTGGGTTTTTTGCTTGGGGTGGCGCTTGGGCCGTGTGCTATGTTGTTCATGGCGCCGGTGCTGGGCGTTGCGCTTCACGTTTCAGGCGTTAAAATATTATACGGAATCGCGCTGGTGCTTGCGTACGGAATTGGCCACTGCCTGCTGATTGTCCTTGCGGGCAGCGTCACCGAACTGGTTCAGAAATACCTGAACTGGAACGAGAAATCGCGCGGCGCGACGATATTTCGCAAGGCCTGCGGTGTGTTGGTAATTCTGGCCGGTTTGTATTATTTGTGGACAGCTTGATTTGGGAGCAACATCATGACGAGCAATGAAAACACACGCGACGCCGACCTCGTAGCGGTTTGGGCGGGCAATCCCGTCGAGGCCGAAGTCGTGCGCGCGGTTTTGGGCGAGAGCGATATCAATTCGATAGTCGCGCCACGGATCGGCGGCAAAATAATCCCCGACTTTGTGCGCGAAGAAGTTGAGGTGCGTGTCTCTGCCGAGAATGCCGAACGCGCCCGGCAAGTCATCGACGAGAGCCGCGCAGGAGGCGCAATGATTCGCGTGCTTTTTGTTTGCACCCACAACAAATTTCGCAGCCAGATGGCCGAAGGCTTGTTGCGTGCGCTTGGTGGCAAGCGCTTCGAGGTCTTTAGCGCAGGCACCGATCCGCAAGGCCCCTCAGCCATAGCCGTTAAAATTATGCAAGAGATTGGAATCGATATTTCCGGTCAGACCGGCAACCACATCGCCGAATTTCTCGACCAGGGCCTCGATTGTGTGATAACCGTTTGCGACGATGCGAATGAGATGTGCCCTGTTTTTCCCGACGAATGCCGACGGTTGCACTGGAGCTTCGGCGATCCGTCGCAGTTTTTGGGCAGCGACGCGGAAATCGAAGCAAAGATGCGCGATGTGCGCGATCAGATAAAAGAACGTGTCGAGCGATTTATTGTCGAACTCGATGACGGGGAAAGATAGGCCGGTGGACTATTTTGCGATAACAATGATTGCCTTCGTAGTGGCTCTGGATGCCTTTGCGGTCTCGGTGGGAACGGGGGTTTCGCTGGGACGCGCGAGCGTGGCGCAGACTTTGCGAATGGCTGGTGCGTTCGGACTGTTCCAGGCCATGATGCTGGTTTTGGGATGGTGGGCGGGCCGGATGGCAAAGCCGATTATTTCTGGCTGCGATCATTGGATCGCATTCGCTCTGCTGGTGTTAATCGGTGGCAAGATGATATACGAAAGTCTCAAACCTCCCCAAGGGCGCAAAAAAATAGACCCAACGCGAGGCTATATGCTGATCGTGCTGGCGATTGCGACCAGCATTGACGCGCTTGCCGTGGGCTTGAGTCTGGCGATGGTCGGCGCGGCAATCCTAGTGCCTGCCGTAGTTGTTGGCGTACTCACTGCGGGGATGAGCGCGCTGGGGATACAAATTGGTCGACGGCTTGGCGCGCGGTTTTCGCATCGCATTGAGATTGTTGGCGGGTTACTTCTTATTGGGATTGGCGTACGCATCCTCGCGCAGCACCTCGCGTGATTTTGCCAACATGTACTTAAAGAAAAACCGGATTTGCATCGCGGCGCTTTGCCTTGATCCAAATCCGGCTTGTTGTTTACTTCGATTGCCTGACGATGCTTATGCTGTCTTTGATCACGATTGCTGCGGCAACCAGGGCCGCAGGTATGCTCAGGACGTGAAACGAGACAGCGGTCTCGATATCGGCGTGCAAAAACGCGCATACTCCGCGCGTCATTCCCTCGGACGGACTCCAGCCAAACAGGCGCATCCAAATGGAAAACTGTGGCATCGACTGCAATGTGTTCAGTGGCATCATTGCCAACACCAGACCCAGCAACCCGAAAAATATTACCCTGTGAATCGGGCGTGCGAGAGTCAGAATCGAAAAAATTAATCCGGCAATGCGCTTCATTTAGTTTCTTTTTAAGGGCATTCCGTTTGCATCGGGAATCTTGTCCATAAGGAGCATGATAAAGTCGATAAGCGACCAGACTCCGCATCCGCCAAGCGTTATGAGCTTCAGAACGCCAAGACCGGTGTAGCCCAGATAAAACCTGTCAACGCCTAATCCACCCAGGAAAAATGACAACAGGACGGCTGTAAGCCAATCTTTTTGTTCCGACTGAGGTCCAACGGGTTGCTGCGGTTGTTGTGGATTGCTTTGCATACGAATTCTCCTTAATTTTATGTGGATTCCCCACGATCAGTATCTAATTTAATGATATATATTCCCATGTCAATCAAAAATAGCTTATCTCAATAAAAAACGGGAGGACGTAACGTCCTCCCGCTTTGTTTTTGATGGGTAAAATTATTTGACTTCTACTTCGATCGGCCTGCTTTCGCCCTTTTGGTCGGGGTTGTAGTACTTGTAGACGCGGGACTTCGGCGTCTTGGCCTTTAGGACGTACTTGGCTTGCATCCGATAGGAGAACTCCAGCCCCACCTTGCCGTCGATTTTCTCGACGTAGAGAATGATCTGCCTTCCTGTGGTCGCAATGCGTGTCTCGTAGCGCGTAATCATGTTTTTTTGTATCAAGCCTTGCATGTCGGCGGCCTTGACCTCGAACCCCGGCGCGATGCCCAGGTCGATCATCACCATGTCGTAGATACCCGGTTTGGCGCAGGTAACCTTGACGTTGACGGTTACCATGTCGTCGACCTTGAGGGATGTGCGGTCGTAGGAGACCGCGATGCTCATCGGCTCGTTTTTTGGCAATGGCTCAACGCCCCAGGGTTGCCAGTAGCGGCCAACTATCTGGAACATCGTCGCGCCTTCGCCTTTGAACGAGAGGGTGATCTTGTTGTCGCCGAGTTTGGTTGCTGTGCCGAGGTCGATTATGCGCATCACGTCGCTGTTGGTTTTGTCTATCGTGTAGGAGCGGCTTGCGCTGCCCATCGTCAGGGTAACTTCGCCGTTGACGTTTTCGGTTTGTTTCTCGACCGACAGCAGCAACGCACGCAGACACAGGATCGTTGCCTGTGTGCCCGTCCAGTTGCCATCGGGACGTTTCTTGTCGATGATGTAGTTCATCGCTTTGGTTACGAGGCCGGGTTGGACGTCGGCGATCATAAGGCCTGCGGCGATGAGTGCGGTGGCTTCGAGCGAGGCGGTGTTGCCGCGCGAATAGGAGATCGTTCCCTTGCCAGTCTCCCACCAGGTCTTGTCGCCTTCGGTTTTTTGCAGCGCGACTATTTTGTCGATAACGGTTTGGAGCGCTCGCTTGTTCTTGCCTTCGAGGGCCAGAACGTTGAGCGCGATTGCCAGCGTGTAGGGATCGTTTTCGTTGCCGATCTTGCTTAAGATGTAGTCGATGCCCTTTGCGATCTCCGGCCCGTTGTAGCCGCTGTAGAGCAGACCCCATGTTACGTAGGCCGTGGGCAGGAGATTGGATTTCTGAATGCTGCCCCACATCTCAGCGTGGCAGTATTGCGAGTCGGCCTGCCACGAGCCGTTGGGCTGCTGTTCACCGGCGAGCCATTTTTGCGTGCGACTGATGACGTCGGGATCGACGTGACTAACGCGTGACATGTCGTAAAATTCCATTAAACCGTAAGCCGTCAGAACTTTGTTGGCGGGAGCACGGCCGAAGACGCTAAAGCCGCCGCCCTTGCTGACTTCGAACGACACCAGGCGCTGATAACCGAGGTTGATAAAGCCCTCGGCCTTGAGGCGCAGTTCGGGATTGTCTTTCTTGGTGCGCTTCATGTAATCGAGCGCGAGAATGTTGGGATGTGTTGAGGACGATGTTTGCTCGAAACAGCCGTAGGGCATGCGGAAGATTTTGTTCATGCCATCCTGCAATTGGCTGAAAACTCCCGGATACAATT
>CAYSUZ010000108.1:0-5715 GCA_964434335.1 uncultured Planctomycetota bacterium
ACAAACTTCGGGCGATAATGAATGTGAGAATCACAAGGAATTCGGCATTGCTTGAGATGGTGGTTATGCTGACTAATAATATGTCTGAGCCGGAGACATCACGACCTGCGGTTGTATTGAAAGCATTCCGAGAGCGCATAATGATGAGGCTAGAGGGTGTAATTGCGGATGGGGTGAGGCAGGGGTTGCTTCGCGATATTGACATGAAATTTCTGGTATCAGCTTACTTGGCTATTGCTAAATATAAAAATATTTCAAATGACGTATTGTTGGGCAGAGATGGGCAAGCCGTTAAGAAAAACGTTGAAAGGGCGCTGGATATATTCATGTACGGTACTGCTGTGCGGCGATGGCATAATCTCCCCGAGGTGCGGAGGAATTATGTGGCAGTTGTGGGCAACACGCCTAAAGATCGTATATTTGTTGCTGTTGTGAGCATGCTTAAGGATTACAGCCTTGATAATCTTTCTACAGATTTGATATCGATGAATATGATTGCTAAGCACGCGGGGATGTCGAAAGCAAGGTTGTACAAACACTTCAAAAACAAAGACAATTTGCTCGCATATGTAGTACGCAAATCGTTTGAACCGCACGAGAATGCCAAGATGGAATGCGTTAAAAGTAACATCTCCATACCCGAAAAACTTGTAGAATTTGCCGCAGCGGAAATTAACAAAAACGATGGCAAGAAAAGGATAAATAATATAACGTTTTGGAACGAGTTTGCGGTATCTTCTCGCTATGTCTTCGACGAATTCCGGCAGCGATCCAGCGTGTGTCTTAAAGAAATTATGGGACAGGGGTTGAGGGAAGGGTTGTTTCGCAAAACCGATGCGAAGGATTTGGAGTCGTTTTTTGAATGTCTTGTAACTGTTTTCTTTGGGTACAAAACATATTATGAAAAAAAGGAACATGTTGCCATGGATGCTTCGATGGTTGTTGACGTGTTTTTGAACGGGGTTGCGGCGCGTTAACCCAAAAACAGTCGTTGCAGCTGAGTCTAATAATTTTCTGTTTGACAACCTTGTGGGTTGAGTGTAAGCTTTTTGAGTCGTGATTGCTTCGACAGAAGCATTAAACGCAGTATTCCTTTCATGAAGGATATGTGTGAGACAGTTGTTGATATATAAATTACCGGATCCACCTGATCCGCTTAAAAGCGCAAACTAAGCCGCTCCGATTTCCGGAGCGGCTTTTTTTTATTCTGGACGCCCGGTCACCCCAGTGGTTAAAGGGATTGTCGGGGTTTCTAGGATTGTCCTTTTTGAGGAGGGTATTGCAGAATAGTTAAAACAAATGGAAAAGTTTTGAGACGTATTTTTTTGAATCTTTTATAACTTTTCTTATTGGAGGCGTTACCATGACACAACATGGACATCGTAGTAAAAGGTGGTTTTCGGTGCTATGTATTTTGTTGGCATTGTTTGTAGTGATGACGGCGAGGGGCGATCTTTGGGCCGCGTCGACTAGTTCTAGCCATTACGGACTGGTTGTGGCGAACCAGAACTACTATGCATATGCGCCCACGATCATCAATGACAACGGCTTGTATCACATGTGGTACGGCGGCGATTGGAACAATACTTGGGGCGACCGCATCCTTCACCGCACATCATCAAATGGAACCAATTGGGGAAATGCCTCTTTGGCGATTGCACCTTCAACTGCCGCAGGCGATCCCGATTGTTATTCCAACAACGATCCCACTGTTGTTATTAAGACGTCTGTTGCGCCGCGCAGCAGTGCCGCCGCTAGCTGCTACCACTCAGCATCCTGGGTGCCAGCCAAGGCGATTGATGGCAGTGCAGCTACCTGCTGGTCTACTGTGTATCATGCGACTGCAGTCGGCACAGAATGGCTCGAGCTTTCCTTTGGTTCGACCATCGGTGTCAACGCAATTCAGCTTACCCCGCGTTCCGGTGGGCAGTGCTTCCCGGTTGATTTCAAACTGCAATATTACGACGGCTCATGGCATGACATAGCCGGTCAGTCTTATACAAACTACACCAATCCCGGCGGAACGGAACAAGAGTTTACATTCCCGACTGTTAAGGGATCCAAGATTAGGGTGTATGCCACCAAGCTCGGTGTGGATAGCAATGGCAATCATTATTGCCAGATGGCCGAGATCAACGCCACCCAGGCAAAGTTTTACCTGTACTACACCGCCCAATTGACGTTTGTTGCTTACAATCAAATATACCTGGCGACGAGCGACGATGGTATTTCTTGGACCAAGCACACATCTGGCGGCAATGTAGCGCCGGTACTGCCAATCCGTAATTTCTACATGCATGAGTTGGCTTTGTTTGAAGATGGCGTCGATGCCAACTGGTCGTTCTATCGTGGACGAACTTACAATCCGGCAGGTCACCCTGATGCGATGAATTATGCCTGGAACACGCCGTATGACAGCCAAGCTGCTCACGACGACATGAATTATTGGGATACTTGGGACGATGGCGATGGCGTGATGGGCTATCTGGATGCGCAATTTAACGTGCCCGCCGGGGAGCGTGACTGGAGCAACCATAATTACCTCCAAACGCGCTTGTCAGCTATAACTAATTTAGGCTCCGCTGGTCAGGTTGCAATATTCATCCGCAACAGTGGTGTGTATCAATATCTTGGCACGCATACATTGGATACCTCAAAGCCGAAATACATGATGGAGATCGACATATCGGGATACAGCAGAAGCAATGTTGATCAAATACTCTTCCGCGTATTAGAGACGTACTTCAGTGATCTCAATACGACGGCCAACTATCAACGTATGTATATGTATAACTTGCAACTGTGTTCGCATCCGCAGAGTTATGGCGTAGGCATGGGCAGTGTCTTTATCAAGGACGGTTACTTTTGGCAGTTCTTTAGCGATTACAGCTATACAGCTATTGGTTTGTACCTTGCGCGTTCGACTGATGGCATAAGCTGGACGATGCAGAACAGCGGGAACCGTGTCTATACTGAAATCAGTTGTGATGTCAAGTATTTGCCAGATTCCAACAAATACTACATGGTGTACGGCAACCTCAACCCGCAGATATGGTGGAACATATCTAGCAGCATGACCTCGTGGCCAGCACATAGTGCATACCGCACACTCAACGTTAATACTACCGTGGCTGAGAACCATAATCCCGGATTGCTCAGCGATAGTCAGGGGCATATGGCAGCTTCAGGTGGGACAGTATCTACCAAATGTTATTACGGCTCCGGGTATCATGATTCTGGGACGACCATGTGTGATATCCACATGAGCAACCTTACTATTACTCCATAGTTTCATTTTTGATTCGCAAAATGAAGACGATTGCACAACACAACGGCCGCGCTCGAAAGGGCGTGGCTGTTTTTGTTGGAAAAGTTTGTTGCGCTTGGTAGACTGTTATTGATGAAACGACCTCTGGTTCCGATAGCCGTCGCCCTGAGTACAGGTTGTGCGGCGGGCGGTATGGCCGTGGCGGGCCTGCCGTGGATAGCCGCAACGGGTGCGTGGTTGTGCATGGTGCTATTACTTGCGCTTCGGTTAAGGGCTCCGCGTTTGCTGTTGTGGCTGCCGGTGCTGGGCCTGATGGTGGTTCTTGGCGCGACCAACCTGCGCGCGCGTGAGGATTTGCTGCCGCATTATCACCTGCGCAATCTGCCGCAAGACGACGAGCGAGTCTATTTTGTAATCACAGGAACAATTGTTGACGAGCCGACCTTAGGCGAAAAACGCCGCTTCCTTCTAGATCCCGAAGAGATATACGATCGTAAATATTGGAATCGTATTGCATTCGAAGTCGACGTGGAGGAGATGGGTGATGGCGACAATCAGGTTGCCTTCACGGGACGCCTCAAGGTCTACGTTCGTCCACGCAGTCCGGTCGGCATTGATGCGCGCGAGAATCTTGCACAACTCCGTCCCGGCTCCAAAATCACCTTTCGCGCCGAAGTCAACCGGCCCTTCGAACAGACCAACCCAGGCGGCTTTGATTTCCGACTCTATCTCCAGCGTACAGGCGTTTACGCTGTGGCGTACTTCAACGATCTTGGCAAGGCAAAGATCGAAGCGCCGGACAGCCCCTCATTTGCGCGGTTTTTCGAGTCGGTGCGCACCGACTTTGCCGAAATGTTTTACCGCAATCTCGACGAAGAAAACGCTGCCTTTATGTGTGCGCTCCTGCTGGGCGACCGCAAAAACCTCCCCGAGGAAATGGTCGAGAATTTCTCGGTCAGTGGTGCGGCGCACTTCCTCGCTATTAGCGGTCTGCATCTCGCAATAATCGTTAGCGTGGCCTATCTCCTGCTGCGGCTGGTGGGCGTGCCGTATCGCGCGCAGCGAGTGATATTGATCTTGTTGATAATTTTCTACGCCTCGATGGTCGGATTTCGTCCGCCGATAACGCGCGCCTCGATCATGATTATCATATTTTTCCTCGGCCAGCTTCTCGGCCGTCGCAGCGATTCGCTTAATACGCTGGCGCTTGCCGCGATCATCATACTTTTGTGGGATCCGCAACAAGTCTTTAGCATCGGCTTCCAACTTTCCTTTGCCGCAGTGTTTTCGATTGTAGTATTTACCAAGCGCCTGACTAACCCATTGATTTTTGGACCGAGCTGGGTGAGAGCGAAATTTTTCGGCGGTCTGCGCGAGACGAAGTTTTTGGATTACGTAAAACTCCGGCGCATCGCACTGGAAAATGTCGGGTCGTTTGCTCGCGTACGTCATGCATTCCTCAAGATCATTGTGATGGGCCTTTGTGCGTCGATAGCCGCCTGGATAGGTACTGGCCCGCTTGTCGCGCATCATTTTGGAAATCTCTCGCCCTTCCTGCCCGTTGCGAATCTGTTTTTGGTCGGCATCGTTTACTTTGCGCTTGCGTTCGGATTTTTGATGATGCTCGTCTCGCTGTTTGGTGGGCCGTTTGCCGGTTCCTTCTTGCCTGATTGGGTGGCCGCGCTGCCGCTGACAGATGTGATGGGCGAGACCACCGGAATTTTCGCCGCGCTTTCGTGGAGGGCTGTGCCGCAAATTGCTTTGGGCGCGTTGGCGGCATATTACGTTGGAATCTTCCTTGTGCCGTTCTTGCGTCGCAGGCGAATTTGGCGATACTTGCCCGTTGCGTTGATTGTCGTTGCAGTTCTGATAGCCGTGTGGCCGCTTTTTGGCGCGTCCGCAAAATTCGAGGTCGCCGTTCTGGATGTAGGGCATGGCGGTGCGTCGGTAATTCGTTTTCCTGACGGACGCGTGCTGATTTACGACTGCGGCTGGAAGAAATTCTCCGATGTTACCAAGTACGTAATCAATCCATATTTACGGAGTGCCGGAATTACTCGGATCGATGCCGTGGTCATATCACATCCGCATCTCGACCACTTTTCTGGACTCCTGACATTGCTCGAAACTCGTCCAGTTGGGTGTGTCGTCATCACGGAATACTTCGACGAGTTGCTTTATCCGTACTGGGCGAGGGTGGCCGAAGTTGTCCACGAAAAAGGTGTGCCGATAGTTTTTTTGCAAGAGGGCGAAAGTCTTGAAGGATTTCCTGAGGCGAAATTTTTTCTTATGCCCGGTCTCGAACCGCCAAAAAACGGCAAGAGAGCACCCGACAATGAGTTCACCAACGAGACATCGCTGGCGATGGAGATACGCGCCGAGGGGGTGAGCGTTTTGTTTACCGGCGATATGGCGCGGCGAGCGATGAAGCATCTGCACCAAACGCG
>CAYSUZ010000109.1:0-5694 GCA_964434335.1 uncultured Planctomycetota bacterium
GGTACGGGGTCAATTTGCCTAGTTCCTTAACAACGGTTCTCTCGAGCGCCTGAGGATACTCTCCTCGCCTACCTGTGTCAGTTTTAGTACGGATATGCGCTTTGTCCACGCAGAGCTTTTCTCGGTACCTGTTCAAGCTGCATCCACATCGAAACGGTGTTAGCTTTGCAGCAAGGGACTCGACTATTCATCCCCCAACTATTCCAGGTACGTCATCTGCGGATCAACCGCCACGCATAGTGCAGGAATATTGACCTGCTGTCCATCGTCTACGCTTTTCAGCCTCGACTTAGGGTCCGACTAACCCTGGGCGGATTTACCTTCCCCAGGAAACCTTAGGCTTTCGGCGAGCAGGATTCTCACCTGCTTTATCGTTACTCGTGCCGGCATTATCACTTCCAGACGGTCCACCGCTCCTCACGGTACGGCTTCGATCCAACTGGAACGCTCCTCTACCACTACACAAACTTAGCAAGTCTATGTAATTCGCAATTTCGGTTCAATGCTTAGTCCCGTTCATTATCGGCGCAAAGAGGCTCGATCGGTAAGCTGTTACGCACTTTTTAAATGGTGGCTGCTTCTAAGCCAACATCCCGACTGTCTTAGCATCTTCACTTCCTTTAGCACTCAGCATTGATTAGGGACCTTAATTGGCGATCTGGGCTGTTTCCCTCTTGACCCAGGAGCTTATCCCCCAGAGTCTGACTCCCGCGATACGGTTAGTGGTATTCGGAGTTTGGTTGGATAGGGTAGGCCGGAAGGCCCCCCAAACCCAATCAGTAGCTCTACCCCCACTAACTATTACACGAGGCTAGCCCTAAAGCTATTTCGAGGAGAACGAGATATCACGGAGTTCGATTAGCTTTTTACTCCTAACCACAGGTCATCCGAGTATTTTGCAACATACAACGGTTCGGGCCTCCAGAGACTTTTACATCTCCTTCACCCTGCCCATGGTTAGATCACTCCGCTTCGCGTCTGCATCCAGCAACCTTGTCGCGCTATTCGCACTCGCTTTCGCTACGGCTTCGTCCCATAAGGACTTAACCTTTGGCTACTGAAGACAACTCGCCGGCTCATTATGCAAAAGGCACGCGATCAGGCATTCCAAGACAAGTCTTGGCATAGCCCTCTCACCGCTTGTAAGTATATGGTTTCAGGTCTATTTCACTCCGGTCAAACCCGGTTCTTTTCACCACTTTCGCTCACGCTACTGGTGCGCTATCGGTTGCCAGATAGTATTTAGCCTTACGCAGTGGTCTGCGCAAATTCACACGGGGTTTCACGTGCCCCGCATTACTTGGGATGACGCTTAAGGAGGTTCGAGATTTTTCGCCTACAGGGCTTTCACCTTCTGCGACACGGCTTTCCAGCACGTTTTGGCTAAATCCGAACTTTGTAACTCCTCCCTACTTCCATAAAAGTAGGCCGCGGTCCCACGACCCCCGTAAAGCAACGCTTATGGGCTATCACACCCTACGGGTTTGGGCTATTCCCCTTTCGCTCGCCGCTACACAGGGAATCACTTTCGTTTTCTGTTCCTGAGGTTACTGAGATGTTTCACTTCACCTCGTTAGCTTCGTAGGCCTATTTTATTCAGCCCACGATAACAGCGGTTCTCCGCTGCTGGGTTGCCCCATTCGGAAATCTCCGGGTCGAAGCTTGCTTGGTAGCTAACCGGAGCTTATCGCATCCTGCCACGTCCTTCTTCGCCTTCTGGCACCAAGGCATCCGCCATATACCCTTAATAGCTTGACCATTACTGCGAGCCTCGCCCAAAAAGGGCTGTGCGACCAAAGGCCGCCGGTTCTCAGCAATAATCGAACTTATTGTATACAACTATATTGACGCTCGGCTATACATATTGGTGGAAACTATATTCCACATTTCGGAAAAACACAAATTTTCAAAGAACCACGCGCAGTGCTTCGCGCGCCGCCGGACTGCTCCGGCTTATACAATATATCGGCCTGTGCCGATTTTGTAGTCTGTTTTAAAGAGCATTAAAAAAGCGCCTTATTACAGGCGCAAGATCCTCCGGGCATGTCCCCCAGGTTACGTATCGATCTCTTGCGCTCGTGGTCTTATCAAGGCATCACCTTTTTAAGTTAGTGTAGAGGCCTCAGCACTTCGCTGAACGAGGGAGGCATACTTCGCTGATCTGTTGCTCATCAAGCGGGCCGAAGTATAGCACTTATCGAGAAAGATGCAAGAACAAAAACAAGAAAATTGCAAATAATTTCATCGGCCTTCTCTCCCTTTGTTTTCAGCCCCTTCCAGACGATGACAATTCTGTGCCCACAAAAAACTATCGCCGGAATCTATGCTCGCCGCCGAAAGATATTCCCATTCTATTGTAATACTCCAGGAAAAGATCACCGACATCTCCACTCAAGCCCATATCCAAACTCGTTGCCTTGCGCAAGACCTCGCTCATCTCCACCGACTGGCCACTCGTTCGATAATACTCGGTCAACAGCAGGTACGCCAGAAACACCTCATAGCGCGCTCGACGCTCGGCATAATGCGGCCACTCCCGCGACGGCCAATCCGCCACGTACAGCTCATACTGTCCCGTCGCATGGCGCAGAGCATCGTGTGCCTTCTTGCCAAAAGATTCCGCCAGCCGCTTGGCCTGCCTGCCTTCTTCGCCCTTGAGGTCTTAGGCCTTTTTGCTGTACTTGAGCCACGCCTCAAAATCAAAATAGCCCAGCTGCAATGCCGCAGTAATTATCTTGGAATTACACTCCAGCCGCTGAATACGCATATTTATCGGCAACGCAAAAAGCCGAGACTCGTGCGCATAATTAATCGCAGCTTCGCATAGCTGCTCAATGCGCCTGATCTCAGCGGGGTCATCATTGCTCGCTCGCAAGCTAGTCCACGCTCTCCCGCGCGCCCTCAACAGCATAATGCTCGAACGCGCTCTTAGCAGATGCATATGCTGATCGTCGCGTAAAAAAGGATTCTCCTCCGCGATCTCAATCATCTTCTCCGCATTGCGTAGCGCCCCCAATCCCTGTCGATAGCGGCCCTGTGAATAGTAATCCGACGCCGTCATCATCCAGCACAGCGCCACCGAATCACACATCCTGAAATTCAGCGGTCTGTTCTTCATCGCTGGCATCCACAGCGACATCGGTGTATTGTATTCAGCGTTGCGCAACACCGTGCCCACACCTAGCCCCCCAACCGCCAGCATCATCGTCGTCACGACGAGCATACGACGCCAGCCGCCCTCGGCAAACAGTCGCAAAATCACATATGCCGCCACACAGCCCGAGCATATTACCGGAAATACGCCAGCCATATAAACACGACGCTCCACCATCCAGTCGCCCAGCATAATAAAACTTGAGGTCGGAGCAAGCGAGACGAAAAACCACGCCATTGCCAAAAACGCCAACACCCATCCCGCCCTATGTTCTGCTTTTCGCAGGCGCTGGAAAGCCAGCACCGCAAACGCCAGCATCATCAGCAAAATCAAAATATACCACACGAAACGCAAACTGAATTCCGGAAACTGCGGCCATGTGTGGTCGATACTCAGTCCCACCGGCATCACCAGCATCCAGATATAGTGAATCACGATTTCGGTCTGAGCCAGCAAATACGACAAGCTGAAAAATCCCTCAACAGCAGTAACCCGACCGACCGTCAACAACCGCCAGACAACCCATCCGCTCACCAGCCCAAAGACCAGCAAAAAACTCGTGAAATACGGCCACGCCCGCAATGCCCGCCCCAAGCGCCCGCGCGAGAGTACGCAGACCTCGATCAAAATTATCAGCACCGGCACAACCAGCCCGGTCTCCTTGGTCAGAAGCGAGAGCATGAAACAGAGAAATGAGAAAATCGCAAAGTAGACCGCCGAAATAAACCAGCGCCGCTCGCCAAACCGCCGCGCCAGCAAATAGAGCACAATCGAAATGAGGCAGAACATCGTACAAAGCGATGACGACCGCCCGCTGATATACGTTACGCCCTCGGAAAACAAAGGATGCACAACAAAAATCGTTCCCGCGAAAAATCCTGCCAAAAGCGCAAACCTCCCCTGCGCATATTCGTCACTCCTTGTTTTTGCGGCGCGGGCTTTGGCTATGGGCTTGCCCGCCTTTGTCTTCGGCGCAAAAGGCACGGGCTTCTTCTCCGGCCCCAACCGAGAGAGCAGCATCACAGTAAGCACAAATACCAAAACGCCATTGATTGAGTGGATGATATTGTTGACGATGTGGAAGGGTTTGGGAATGGGTGATGCGTCAGTCTTGGATGCATCGCTAAAATAATAATTCAGCGCATAAGACATCCGCGTGACGTAGCGCCGAGGATCGCTGAAAAGCGTCGAAGTCTCCTGGCCTATATCACGCACAGAAAAATTATCCTGCACCTGCCAGGAATCGTCGAACTGGAAATCGGTCTCCAGCGCGTTGTAATAAACTACCTGGCAGACGACGACGATAAAAAAAATCGACGCGATAAACGCGGCTTTGTTAATCTTCATAATTTCTTCGGACGCCTTACATTTTTATCTATCCACAGATTTTTCATTCGTAAAGGAATTTCATGTAATCCGCGACGCCGTCTTCGAGCGAGTACTTCGGCTCATAACCCAGCGCTTTTTTCGCCTGCGTCAAGTCGGCCTCGGTGAAGGGCTGGTAGAAAGAATACGGACACTCACAATATTCCGGCTCGAGATCGGTACCCAGCACATTGTTGAGAATCGCGCAAAGTTCGTTAAACGAGCGCGCGCGACCCGAGCCTACGTTGTAGATACCGCTCTCCTCCGCGCCGACTGCGGCGATAACCGCATCGACCACATCGCGGACATAAACAAAATCGCGCTTCTGGTCGCCGGGCGTAAATATCCGTGGACGTTTGCCCTCTTTCATCATGCGGCTGAGATGGTAGATCATACTTGATGCAATCTTCTTGTGCCCCTCGAGAGGCCCGTAGACGTTGAAAAACTTCAACCCCACGATGTGCATCTCAGGCGCCTCTTTCATCGTCTTCCTGGCGATGTTGTCGAGAACCATCTTCGAAAACGCATAGACGTTGGCCGGCGCGGGCACAGCGTCTTCGCTCATCGGCCCATCGCCAATACCGTAGGTCGCCGCCGACGAGGCGTAGACCATCGGCACGTTGCTCTCGATGCAGTAGTCCAGCATCCCGCGAAATCCTTCGACGTTGTCATGAATCATTTGTTTTTCGTTGGTGACCGTCGTGTCGGTGATCGAAGCAAGGTGAAAGATAACCGTGGGCGGACGATTGTAAAACAGATCCGCTACGTCGATACGCGAAAGATCGAAAGCCTGCACATCGCCACGATAGCCCTTCAGATTTGTAAATGCGCCGGAGCGAAAATCGTCAACTACGTCGATATGTGATTGGGGAAACCGGCGCTGAAGTTCCAGCACGAGGTTGCTGCCGATAAAACCCGCCCCGCCTGTTACTACAATGTTTTCCCACAAGTTATTTGTTATGTTGATCATCTGTCCTCGAATATTTTTCGGTTAAACCTTCAGGCTCTTGAGTATCTCGCCTTCCCACTCCAACTTCAGGCGTTTTCGCGCCGGCGCCGGATATCGATCCATCGCGTAAGCCGCCAGCAACGGCAGCGAGACGCTGGGCTCGACCCACGCCATAGCGAATTTTGCTTTCTTCCAATGCTTCTTCTGCACGTTTGCCTTCGGTTAT
>CAYSUZ010000110.1:0-5659 GCA_964434335.1 uncultured Planctomycetota bacterium
CGCCCTGCACTCGGCGAACTCTGCACACTCGCGCACGAGCGCCGATTGACGGCAGCGTACTGCGCGCTCGAACTCGCCGCGCTCGACGCTGCAGGCCGACACTTCGCCAAACCAGCCGCCGCAATACTTGGGCCAGGCGTATTCGACAAAATCCTCTACACCGCGCCCATCGACAACCTCTCGCTTAAGAAAGCCACACGACGCGCATTCATTTTCCGGCTGCTCGGATTCCGCCACTACAAGGTCAAGGTTGGGCACGACGGCGACGAAGAGCTAGTGAAAACGGTTCGCCGAGGCGTCCGCGACGTTGGCGACATACGACTCGACGCCAACTGCGCGTGGGACGCCGAGACCGCGTTGCGCAAAATTGAACAACTCTCAAAATACGGCATTACCTCCGTTGAGCAGCCGACACCACGCGGCGACACAGCTGCAATGGCCGAGGTCTCGCGGAGATGCGGCGTGCCGATCATGGCTGACGAATCGCTCTGCACAATCGCAGACGCGAAGGAACTGATTGAGCAAAAAGCCTGTGCGATTTTTAACGTGCGGCTGGCGAAATGTGGCGGTCTGCTGGGCGCGAAGATGATCGTCGACATCGCAAAACAAAACAACATCCGCTGGCAACTGGGCTGTCTCGTGGGCGAGACGGGCATCCTCGCCGCAGCCGAGCGTGGTTTCCTTTCGCGGGTTTCGGGCTGGACACACGCGGAATATCCCTTCACGAGGCAACTGCTCGGCGGCTTCGTAACCAACATGCCCGGCGGTCGCATCCCTCACGGGACTGCGCAGATCACTTCCTTGCCAAACGGCGGCGGAGTCAATATAATCGAAAACAATTTGGAGAAGTTTTGTGTAAAATGATTTATCGGAATTACAGGAGAATACAATGACGAATCCCTACCCCCCAACACCACCGCCCTCGCCAAATAACAATTTTGGCCAGACACCACCACCTCCGCCCTATCCCGTGCAACAGAACAACAACAGCAACGCGCTCGCCTCAATGGTCATGGGTATCACGGGACTGGTTATGATGCCACTCGGGATTATTCTGGGGCCGCTTGCAGTTTGCTTCTCCAGAAAGGCGAGAAAGCAAATCGCCACCAGCAACGAAAGCGGAGAGAACTACGCAAAAATAGGAAAAATAACGGGAATTATCGCCAGTTGTATTGGAACCCTTGCCATTGCCTTTTACGCTGTATTTTTCTCCATAATTTTCGGCGGTTTTTCTCTGTTTGATATTGACTCCTTTCATAACGAATATGATGAGAAGGAAACCATTCGTGACATGAATTCCCTCGCCGACGATCTCGACGATTACTTCGACGAAAACAACAAATTCCCCTCGGACAGCCAGATGCTGGACGGCACAATATGCAACGAGAGCTTGCTGAGCGAGATAAAATCGGGAATGGAGTACGTATCGCTGAGACGCGACGAATTGGAGGACGGTTGGGGCAGACAAATCGTATACGATTGTCTAACCGGCGCGAACGCTGTAAACCATATCAATGACGCCTTCAGATACGACAAAAATATTTTACGGAAGGCAAACCCCGATACCAAGGCCACATATATTCTCTGGTCAAAAGGCGCCGATCTTGAAGATCCCAGCGATGATATTTATTTCATCAAGGGCCGCGGCATTGTCAGGCCGGACGGATATAAAGGAAACGGAAAAAAACAAGGGGATTGACACAGCGGGGATTGATGATATGATTTCGCGCTCACGACAACCGGAGGATTTCGCATCGAGAAGATAGTAGACTTTCGCAAGGTGGCCATCGAGGCCGCGAGACTAGCCGACGACAAACGCGGCGAAGATATCGTCGTGCTCAATCTGACAGGACTTTCAGACTTCTGCGACTTCTTCGTCATTTGCAGCGGCATGAGTCCGCGACACATCAAGGGCATGGCCAAGGATGTGGAGAAAAACTTCCGGCAGGCGGGCCTGACCGAGATCAGCAGTGTGGGCTGGGACGAGCCGACGTGGATACTGCTGGACTTCGGCGGAGTAATCATGCACTTCTTCATGCCAGAGACGCGTCGTTATTACGATCTCGGCATGCTGTGGGGCGACGGAAAAAAGGTTACGTGGCGACCGCGCAAAAGAAAAACAGCGGAAAAAAAAGAGAATTAAACTATTTTGAATTGACACCGGCGGATTTTTCTATAAAATACGCCACTCATCGACACCAAGGGCGATTAGCTCAGTTGGTTAGAGCGCTTGCCTTACACGCAAGAAGTCAGTGGTTCGAGTCCACTATCGCCCAGAAAAAATAAGCGTAATGCTTATCAAAATATGGAGCCGTAGCTCAACTTGGTTAGAGTATCGGACTGTCGATCCGAGGGTTGCGGGTTCGAGTCCCGTCGGCTCCGCCAGAATTTAAAGGGTTTTCCTCAAACGAGGGAAACCCTTTTTGCATGCGAGCACAAAGCTAGGCACGACAGTATTGAATATGTGATAAATTAAAGGAAATCTAAATATCTTTGCAAGAATATCGTAATATGTTATAAATCCATCCCTGTTCTGCAAACGTAAGGTTCTCGCGTTTCCAACCATTTATGGAGTTTAAGGATGGAATACATCAGAGTCGTATGCACCAAATGCGGCAAAACCCTCAAAGCCCCTGCCGCAGCCGCTGGCAAAAAAGCCATTTGCCCAAAGTGTGGCATGTCAATTGATGTGTTGTCGAATCAGGCTCAAAATAACAACTGGACTACCGGAGCTGAAACAGCGCAACCGAATGCTTCGCCCACTACAAGACCGACTTCAAGCGATACGAAAATTTGCCCCTATTGTGGAGAAGATATAAAGCAGGCCGCCATAATCTGTCGCTATTGCAAGATGAACCTAGTCACCGGCAACACCATGCCTGCACATGATTCCGGTTTACAATCCGACAAACCCACCAATCAAACTCAGCCCCCGGAGCACACTGTCTGGACAAGCAATCCAACTCACCTGGCATATCTTCCCTTCTATGTCTATTGCGGCCTGTTAATGCTTTTGACTTTCCTGTTTATCCCTCTTGTCCTGATCGGCGTAATATTGCTAATCTGGGCGATACTTGACAGACAAAACACCTTGTACACAGTAACAAGTCAACGTGTTACCCAAAAAAGAGGCATCATTGGCAGGAATATATCGGAAATCGACCTAAAGGATATCCGCAATGTGATATTACAATGTGGAGTCAT
Source organism: uncultured Planctomycetota bacterium (assembly GCA_964434335.1). Taxonomy (GTDB): domain Bacteria; phylum Planctomycetota; class B129-G9; order B129-G9; family B129-G9; genus JAUWEX01. The sequence goes on from CAYSUZ010000110.1 coordinate 3,205, forward strand.
TGGGCGCATTCTGGGTTATGGAAATGTCGGTTTAGCCACAGCAGGACACGCAGGGGTTGAAATCACAATAAGAGGCTGCACCGATCCTGAAGGCATCAAAAAAATGATCGTCGACCTGAAGCATCGCATCAGTTAGGAAGGTTGTGCGTTGTTAAAGTATTGCTTCTTGCCATAAATCTTGCGGTTTATCATGCCAGAGAAACTAATCAAAACAGGCAAGGCGGAATGAAACTGCGATAGGCATTCGTCAAATACAAAGAATTTGTGTTTATTCGTGTCCGCCTAAGGCGGATTCGTGGTCTGAAAAATCGGCGAAATCTGCGGATGAGCCTTCATTCCTTGAGCAATAGCACTATGTCGAAAGATTGCGCAAAAGGGCCGGGAAAGCGCGTTAGCGAAGGACACCCTCATTCAACACTGAAGGAAACTCTGCGTCCTCTGCGACTCTGCGGTTAGGAATTGTCTTTGAATACAGTTGGGTTAACGCAGTTGGGGGGGAGATTGCCTTCGAACGCGGCGAGGATGTTCTTGCCGACCATGATCGACATTTTGCGGCGCGTCTCGAACGAGGCACTGCCAGTATGCGGCGCAAGAACCACGTTTTTCAATTCCGTCAGACCACGCGCGATTTGCGGCTCGCGCTCGTAGACATCCAGTCCCGCGCCCGCCAGATGCCCATCTTTTAACGCTCGCACCAGCGCATCCTCATCGACAACCTGCCCACGGGACGTGTTTATCAAGTACGAGCCGGGTTTCATCATATGCAAAGCTTCGTCGCCAATCATGCGGCGCGTCTCGTCGGTCAGCGGCACGTGCAGCGTTACGAAATCGGATTTGCGGAGGAGTTCTTTTAGTTCGACTTTTTGCGCACCGGTCGCGGTTTCGAATTCTTCGTTATTGTGAGGGTTGGCATAGAGGATGTTCATGCCGAAGCCCGTCGCGCGTGCGCCGACGGCGCGGCCGATGCGCCCTGCACCGACGATGCCGATAGTCTTGCCCGCGATATCCGCGCCGAGCATAAGTTTCGGCCCCCAGCCGCCGTATTTCCCCGCTCGCATAAATGCGTCGCCTTCGACAAGATGGCGCGCAGTCGCGAGCAAAAGCGCCCACGTCAAATCGGCTGTGGCCTGGGTGAGGACTCCGGGAGTGTTGGTGACGAGGATGCCGCGTTCGGTCGCGGCGGTGATATCTATGTTATTGTATCCGACTGCGTAGTTCGCGCATACTATCATGCGGTTGGCCGCGGCGATTACGTCCGCATCAATCTCATTGCTGAGCAAACAAACCAAGCCATCCACTTCCGCCACCGCTTCAATCAGTTCGCCCTTGGTCATATTGCGATCCATCGGGCTGACTTCGACTTCGATGTCGTTTTTGCGCAACAGGTCGAGTCCATCTTCGAGCATTTCTCGTGTAACAAAAACTTTTTTTGCGCTCATCGTTTCAATCTACTCCCGCCCAAAAAAATCGGGCTAACAACAACTCTTCCAGACCCGCAAAACGAATCTGGAAGAGAAAATTATTAACGTAATTGCCGGGTTATTTTGCTGCGGGTGCTTCTTCTTCCGCAGCAGCGTCCTCGGCCTTGGCCTTGACTTTGGCTTTTTTCTTCATCTTCATCGTGCGCACTTTGGGCAGCCCGAATACCGATTGATCCTCTTGCCACTTTTCATCTTCCTGCAATTTGAGGATGCGCTCGGTACGTTTCAGGACGTTGCGGTGCCGTGTCAATCCGGCTTTTGATACGAGACTCTTGTGCAGAGACATTATGACCTCCGTTACAAAAACTTATTAAGCGAGTTTCAAAACCGCGTCGCCCGTCTCGACTCCGAGTATTTCGGAAACGCAGTCGCATTTCGACATCAAAACGAAGAACAATTTGTCCTTCACACGTTTATCGCCCGAGTATTCTTCGAGCGTTTCAAAATTCGCCTGGCCCTTGCTGACTATCATATCAGCCTGCTCGAACTCGGCGATAAATTCTTTCGCACACTTATTCAGCGGTATCCCCAGCGTGCCGATGCCGGGATCGATAATCCGCGCCATCTTATCCAAGCCCAACATATGCGCGTCTTCGCGCATCGCGTCGTTGAGCATCGGGCTGTATCGCACGACGCAGGTTACTTCAACGCCCTGCAACCGCTCCAGCACCAGCCGGTCGAAAACAATCTCACCGGCATTGTCGACGATGTACATAACTTTTTTCGCCGCAGCAAGTTTATCGCAAAACTTGTCGTAATCGTCTATCGCAAACGGTCGCTCAATCACGCGCCTGAGCGTCGCGTCGAGATCGAACCCGCCGCGAATTCCGCTATCAACGATATTGCCCGCCGCCGCTAGTTTCAGCGCCAACAGCATCGGGTCATCAGCTGCGTTCACAGTATCTTCGAGTGCTTCGAGACACGACATCGCAAGTTCGTTCTGCCGCGCTTTCACCTCGCGATACGGATCCGCG
>CAYSUZ010000111.1:0-5645 GCA_964434335.1 uncultured Planctomycetota bacterium
CTCGTCCTCGACAAAACCGGAACAATAACGCGCGGCCAGCCGGAGGTGACCTCGATAAAAGCAATGCCGGAATTCACCAACGACAACCTGCTGGCAATGGTTGCGTCGTGCGAATCGCACTCGGAACACCCCATAGCGCAGGCCATTCTCAATGAGACCAAGGAACGCTCCCTAAAAATAAGCCCGGTGGAAAATTTCGAGTCCACCACCAACGGAGGCGTCAGCGGCAAAGTAGGCGAATCGAAAATCGCCATCGGCACACGCACGTTTATAATAAAAAACAGCATCGACGTAGACCGCCTCGACCACATCGCCGAGGAAATCGAAACCGACGGCGGCACTGCCGTATATGTGGGAATAGACGGACGCCCTGCGGCGGTGATCGGTTTTTCGGATCCCATCCGCGAATCGTCCACGCAGGCACTGGCCGAATTGCGCGCAATGGGAATACACACTATTCTGGCCTCCGGGGATAACCTTGTTACAACGCGCTCGGTTGGAAAGCAAACCGGCATCATCGAGGCATACGGTGCGCTACGGCCCGACGACAAAATAGAGTTGATCGAGAAGGAGAAGGCAAAAGGCAAAATTGTGGGCATGGTAGGCGACGGGATAAACGATGCGCCCGCGCTGGCGGCGGCCAACGTAGGATTTGCCATGGGCAGCGGCACGGAGATGGCGATGGAAAGCGCCTCGATCACGCTCGTCAAGGGCAACATCGCAAAAGTCGCAACGGCTATTCAGCTAAGCCGCAGCACTATACACACTATCCGCCAAAATCTGTTTTGGGCGTTCGCCTACAACATCCTAGCGATTCCCATAGCCGCGCTGGGCAAGCTCGACCCGATGATAGCGGCGGGCGTGATGGCAATGAGCAGCATATCGGTCGTAGGGAATTCGCTGCGATTGCGGCGCTTCGCAAAAAAACAGCAACAGACACATTAGGCTAAAACAGACGGATAATTCCGAACTGCACTACACCAATAACCGTACCAAGAATTCCGCCCAGAATTTCGATGTGCCTCAACTCTTTTTTAGCAACGTCGAGTACGATGCGTTCGAGTTTTTCGATCTTGAAGCCTTCGATTTTCTCTGCAACCATCCCGCGCACATCCATAACATCTTCGAGATCATCCTTAAAAGTCTCGATGACCTCGGGCAATATGCCGGTGATCTGCTCGATAAAGATTTCCTTGATTTTCGCCGTAATCGCCTCGAAAGGCATGATGCTGCTGAGCATCGCTCCATAGGTGTAAAGTTTTTCTTTGATTACAAGATCGATCCTCTCGCCGCAGGCAGAGGTAATCCGATCGCGCACCTTCTCGCTATCTAAAACAGCGGAGACATCGCGGTGCGAAATAAGTTCGCTCTCGACTACATGGGCTATTTTTTCGGCAAGCACTTTGCGCCGCGCCGGAATCATGCCGTGCAGCACAAAGGGACCGATTGTTCTGCGCAAACGGGGCCGAAACAACATGCGAATCGCCAGCCAGTTAGTCGCATACCCAATAAACGCGCCAGCCAGCGCGCAGACGGTCATCTGGAACCACCACGGCATATTTTTCTCCGAATCGAGCGAATAAGTACAGATAGAATGGTATAATAACACAAATTTACGACGCTTTCGACCGCTAACCCATATAGAGTTGCATAATGGAAAACGGGCGTTATAATTGGCCTCCCAAAAAACTATGCTATGAACAATATTTCAGAAAAACTTGAGCGCATCCTGCCGCTGAGCAGTTCTCCCGGCCAATACATCGGCGGCGAGGTGAACTCCGTAACAAAAGATCCGCAAACGGTCGACGTTTCGTTCGCGCTGGCATTTCCCGACACCTACACAATCGGCATGTCGCATCTAGGCTTGCAGGTTTTGTACGCCATACTCAACAACAGGCCCGATACCGCCGCAGAGCGGGTTTTTGCGCCCTGGATTGATATGGAGCAACTCATGCGCGACAACGGTGTGCCGCTGTTTGCGCTCGAATCGCGCCGTCCCGTACGGGATTTCGACATCGTCGGCTTTTCGCTGCAATACGAGATGTGCTTTACAACCGTGCTCAACATGCTTGATCTTGCAGGGATAGCGTTATTGCGCAAAGACCGCAAACTCGGCGATCCGCTGATTGTTGCGGGCGGGCCTTGCGCGTTCAATCCCGAGCCAATGGCGGATTTCATTGACATCTTCGTAGTGGGCGATGGCGAGCCAAACATTGAGCAACTTGTCGAAGGCGTAAAACGATATCGCGGCCAATGTTCAACGCGCGCAGAATTTGTGAAAGCTGTATGTGCTTTAGATCGGGCGTTCTACGCGCCAGCCAACTACGAACCGCTCTATCGCGATGGCAAACTTGTCGAGCTGCGGCCCGCAGAGAATGCGCCCGAAAAGGTCGTGCGGGGACAGGCAGAATCCTTTGCAGAAATTCCCGCACCGATAAAGCCAGTCATCCCCTTCGTCGAGGCGGTGCATGATCGCATTGTGATCGAGATCATGCGCGGCTGCCCCAACGGCTGCAAATTCTGTCAGGCGGGGCGAATCAAGCGGCCCGTCCGCATCCAGCCAATCGACGAGGTCGTGCGCATAGCGCGAGAGACTTACGAAAACACCGGCTTTGACGAAATCGCGCTGGTTTCGCTGAGCAGCAGCGATTATCCCGACTTCGGAAAACTGCTCGAACGCATTTCGACAGAATATACGCCGCTGGGAGTTAATATCTCGCTGCCCTCACTACGTGTAAATGAACAGCTGCGCGAGCTGCCCCGTTATCTCAAGCGCGTGAGGAAGTCTGGCCTGACGATGGCGCCGGAAGTCGCAACCGACGAGCTGCGCCGGAGCATCAACAAAAACATCAGCAACGACGATCTCTTTGCCGCGCTCGAAGAAGCGTATCGAGAAGGCTGGCAAACGGTGAAATTATACTTTATGATAGGTCTGCCCGGTGAAACCGAGCACGATATAGATGCTATCGCCGAGATCGTAAAAAAAGCAAGCAACCTGCGACGCACAATCGGCAAAGGCCCTGCACAGATCAATGCGGCGATATCGACCTTTGTGCCCAAGCCCTTTACGCCGCTGGAACGCGTTGGCATGATCGACCTAGACTATATTTACAAAACGCAGCGGCGGCTACGCGATATAGTGCGCTCGCGTAAAATCAATCTGAAATTCCACAACTCGAAAAGAAGTGCCATGGAAGGCGCTTTCTCACGCGGCGACCGACGACTCGGAGCCGTTTTGCTTAAGGCCTGGCAAGCGGGTTGTCGACTGGACGGATGGGACGAGTGCTTCAATTACGAAAAATGGCTCGACGCATTCGCACAAACCGGCCTGAAACCCGAAGAATATGCCTGTCGCGAACGTGATGCGGATGAGGTATTGCCGTGGTCGCGTATTTCATTGAGCGAACACTGATTTCGCAAAATCATGGACAGATACAAAACAGCAAAGATCGCAACATGGATCGGCCTAGGGGTGAACCTGGCGCTGGGTCTCAGCAAGATCACCGTGGGCATCATGGCGAAAAGCCAGGCTCTGCGCGCCGATGGCGTGCATTCGCTCAGCGACTGCGGCACATCGCTGGCGGTTATTATCGGCCTGGTTATCGCATCGCGGCCTGCTGACAAAACTCATCCCTACGGTCATGGACGCGCCGAGGCAATTACCGGCAAGATCGTGGCAATAGTGCTGATCGCCGTGGCCGTGGCGCTGGCATACAATTCAATCTGCGGGATTATATTTCAACATAGCGACTACATGCCCGGCCAAGCAGCAATTTGGGTGGCGATAGCGTCGATCCTTATCAAAGAGGGAATGTTCTTCTATAAATCGCGCATCGCAAAAGCTACCGGCAGCACCGCAGTCGAAGCCGACGCGTGGCATCACCGATCGGACAGTTACTCCTCGATGGCAGTTCTGGCTGGGTTGCTTCTGGTGATGATCTTCGGCAAGGAGTGGATAATCTTCGACCATATCGCTGCGGTTATCGTGGCGGCGATTATATTCTTCGTCGGCGTCAAACTCCTGCTCAAAACGTGGAACGAGCTGATGGACGGCGCCCCGCCGGAAAGCACAATAGAAAAGCTGCGCAAACTCGCCTCCGAGATTGACGGCGTGCTGGAAGTCGAACAGGTTTATGCCCGAAAAAGCGGCATCGATCTTTATATCGATATTCATATCGAAGTAGACCCACACCTGACCGTGCGTGACGGCCACGAAATAGCCAAAGCGGTCAAATGGAAGATAATAGAATCGATGGCAGCGGCCAAAGGTGTGCTGGTGCACGTTGAGCCGTTCGGAGAAAAAACAGATACCAACGTCATCTGAACGCACGGAGCAAAAATGTTCACACCATCCAAACGAGTGCAATCAATCGGCACGTACGCATTTGCAGAGGTTGATAATCAAGTAACCAAGCTCAAGCAGCAAGGCATCACACCGGTGGATTTCGGTGTCGGCGACCCCTCTCGCCCCACACCCGATTTAATCATCGAGGCGCTGTGCGAGGCCTCCAGAAAGCGAGCAACGTCTGGCTATCCCGGCTATGCGGGCGCGCCGGAGTTTCGCGCGGAAATAGCCCGCTGGAATAAAAATCGCTTCGATGTAGAACTCAATCCCGACACCGAAATCAATTCTTCGAGCGGCTCCAAAGAAGCTGTGTTCAACTCCCACGAAGCCATCATCAACCCCGGCGACGTGGTTATTATCCCAACACCCGGCTACCCGCCCTACACGCGCGGGACAATGTTCGCCGAGGGCGTGCCCTACCATGTGCCGATTCTCGAAAAAAACGATTTCCTCATCGACCTCGACGCGATTCCGGCGGATGTATGCAAAAAAGCCAAGCTAATGTGGATCAATTACCCCAACAGCCCGTCGGGCAGAGTCGCACCACCGGAGTTTTTCAAGCGCGTGATTGAATTCGGAAAAAAGAACGATATCGTAATCGCCTCCGACGAGGCCTACACCGAAATTTATTACGGCGAGAAGCCGCACAGCATTCTGGAATACGGGCGCGAAGGCGTACTCGTTTTTCAGTCGCTCTCCAAGCGTAGCGCCATGACCTGCTATCGCGTGGGCTGGGTTGCTGGCGATGAGAAAATCGTCGCGGCGTTCCGCAAAGTAAAAACGAACCTCGATTCCGGCACGCCAACCTTTATCCAGGACGCAGCAATCGCCGCACTGCGCGACGAAAAACATGTCGATGAAATGCGCGAAGAATATCGCACAAAACGCGATATCCTCACCGGGGCGCTGAAGTCGCTGGGGCTACCGGACTGCACGCCGGAAAGCACGATCTATATTTGGCAAAAAGTCCCGGAAGGAATGACTTCGGTTGAATTCTCCACTGCACTGCTGGCCGAAGACATCGCCGCAGTAACGACACCCGGCGCATGGATCAGCGACAAGACTGCCGACGGCCTGAACCCCGGCGAGGGTTACGTCCGGTTTGCATTGGTTCCGACGATCAAAGAGACGAAGGCCGTAGCCGAAAAAATCGCGACCATGAAATTATAGTTGTGTGTAAATGCGCAAATCGAAAAAAATAGAAAGCACACTTCTAAAAATGCACCGAAAACTCTCGGAGCATTTCGGGCCACTAAACTGGTGGCCGGGCGAAACGCCGTTCGAAATCGCAGTCGGGGCA
>CAYSUZ010000112.1:0-5615 GCA_964434335.1 uncultured Planctomycetota bacterium
TTTGGCAAAATCGTTCGCTATACGAAATTTGTTTCAATTATTGTCATCGTTCTTGGGGTTGGTTTCTTTATTCAAAGAGGCTCACAGAACTTTGGTATCGACTTCCTCGGCGGCGGTCAATATCGCATAGGTCTAACCTCGGAGACGACTGCCGAGGAGATGCGCGACAAATTGCACGAACTCGCTCCTGATTTCAAGGCCCCCGAAGTGCTTCAGATGGAAGCCCCTGAAGAGGGCGGTTTGTTTGCCAAGGAGTTTGTCGTTCGGATATCATTCTCCGGTATTCAGGCCATAGTCGAGCACGCTGGCAAGGCCGACACTCTGTCTCAGGATCAGTGGGTTGAATATGTAAAGAAACAGATTGTTGCAATGTTCTCTGCCGATTTCCCCTACGATCCGTTTGTCAAAGACGAGCAAAATACCCGCTACTCAGAAATTGATCTTAAAGTGTTTTACAACAAGGAACTCGGAGTAGACGAAAAACTTGCAAAGGAAAGGGTCGAAGGCTCCATTCAAAAAACCAAGAAGGATATTGAACAACTGCTTGGAACGGTTCCTGCCTTCAATTTGATCGTAACCGAAGCAGGACCCGATTACGCCCGATATTTCAAGGCATCCTTGAAGGGGTTCAAGTATTCTGGCGCAAAAGAGAGCGAAATCCAGAATATCCTCCGCAATAATATAGAGGGATATTTTACCAATAAAAAACCCAAGATAGAATTTGTTACCAACCATGAATTAGACCCGAATGCTGTCGTCAGGTTGTGGGTGAATTTCCAGGTGCCGACCGCAGTGACGGCAGAAGGCTTAGCTGCGTATCAAAACGATGTTTTGGCAAAAATGCTTGACCTTCATGATGGGGTTAGCGAAGATGCGGAGCCTTTCTGGGGTGTGGATGTGGAAGGTATTTCCGGAAAGAGGATAAAAGGTGTTGATCCGAAAGTTGAAACGGTTGAAGCATTCCGCTATCTCAGAATTCCGCTGGATATAAGCGCAAGGCTGGGGGGGAAGGAAACGCCTGCATCGCTGATTCGCAAGACCAAAATGGCTCTTAACGGTAAAGAATTTGCCGGCAAGGTAACCGAAAATAATTATCCAATAAGCCTTTCACCGGGTGGCATGAGTGCTGCCGATGAATTCAAACCGAGCGTCGCGCGCAATTTGCGCCTTAACGCTTTTTATGCCATAACGCTGGCACTGGCCTTTATTGTCGTTTACATCTGGTTCCGCTTCCGTAAGATCAGTTTCGGTATCGCGGCAGTTGTCGCGCTGGTGCATGATGTTTTGATCGCCCTAGCCGCGATAGCTATCTTTGACTCGATACCGGGCATAGATGTCAAGTTCGATATGCCGATCGTTGCGGCTCTGCTGACGATTATTGGTTATTCACTAAACGATACGATCGTTGTGTTTGACCGAATTCGTGAAAACATGGGCCTGCATCGCGATGAGCGTTATTATACCGAGAACATTAACAACAGTATCAACCAGACACTCTCTCGAACAATCTGGACGTCGGCTACAACGTTCTTTGTCGCCTTGTCTCTGGCTGTATTGGGTGGAGAGTCGTTGCGAGGCTTCGCGGTTATCCTTTGCGTCGGTGTCGTGGTCGGTACTTATTCCTCGATATTCATCGCCAGCCCGGTAGTATCCTGGCTGCACAATCGCGAAATAAAAGACAAGTCGGTGTTCGTTTCGAGCAAAAAGAAAAACAACGCAGTTGGGCCTGAATAATCGATGCATAGCATTATAGGTGCTTGATGGCTAAGTCCATTATAATTTTGAGTGTTTCATTGCTGCTGATTATAGCGGTTTTGATTATGTTGAAATATAGTGGCGAGGCCAGCGAATCCGATGAGGCCTCACGGAGCGGATATCCAAATCCAGCGGGCGACCCTTATATCCCGGCCTCCCCCAAGCCCAAAGAGGCCAAAGAGAAGCATCCTCCTAAGCCCAAGGAACCGAAACCAAAAGAGCCGGTTAAGAAGGAGCCTAAACTCGAACCTCTACCGGTTGTGGATTTGCCCAAAAAAGTTGACCTGCCTTGCGCGGGATTTGTCGCTACACGCGAGACAAGTTTAGCCGAGATTATAGATCGTTATTACGGTGATTATAAATCTGACAAGACTCGTGTGATCGACAACAAATCGTTGAGGAAAGAACTTTTGGCTGTGTTGGCTACGTATAATGGAATGAGCGATTCCAGCGTACCCGTGAAAATTAGAGAGACACTGAAACTCCCAGAGATTTATGTGGTTGTCAGTGGTGATACGCTTGATGGAATAGCGCGTAGGTTCTACGGCAAGTCGACGGCGGTGGATCGTATCTACGATGTTAATCCAAAACTTCACACCCGAGGTAAGGGCTATCTGAGGATCGGCTGGCTGCTTATTTTGCCGTGACTATCGGCCCAACGGGCAGAACCGCGGCAGGTTGAGCAGTTCCGTTGCTCCTGCGCAGGACACACCATAAAAGACCACAGGTTTTCCACTCTTGATGATGCCGCCAGCGGTGTCGTTGACAAAAGTCGAGCCTGTCGCAAAAACCACATCGCACCAGTCTATGTTTTCCGGCAATTTCTCCGGTGGATCAATTGTGGTTCCTTTGATCTCTTTGCCGATGTTGTCCGGGTCCATATCTGTTAGGCGGAAATCGTAGCGTTCGGCGAAAAAATCGGCCATCCTTGGTTGATATCCGATTTGCAAAACCCTCGGCTTTTCGACAAACTCTTCCATAAATTCCTGCAAATATTCGGCGCACTCAACAGGGTCTTTGTCTTTGCAGTGGGCAGTTTTTTCGGCGATGCCCGCTTTGCGGAGAATTGCGTTGAGAGATGCGATAAATACCGCGCGCTCGAAATTGTTCTTCAGCGGCATAATAAGTATGTCTTCCGTCCTGCCACCAAAATGTCCGGGCATGTTAGTGAAGGCGTGACCGGGTTCGCCCATGAAAACGGCTTCGATGATGACTTCCTTGCCTTTGAGGATGGGGTAGTCGTCATGGGATGTTGTGCCGATTGCCTCTTTTGGCGTGAGGTCTCGCGCCGTAACTATTATGCTTTGGTCAACCCATCCTTTTTCTTCGCAAATCGCGCGGAGTTTTTCGCGGAGTATGCCGTAGACGCTTCCGTTGCTTTGCGGCGCGGGGGCTGGTGAATCGCCGGACAGGATGTTCTCGTGGTATAATTTTGCCAACCGTCGAGTAATCGGGCCGGGTTGTTCCTTGCCGAAAATCTTGCCATCGATCTCAGCTATCGGCATGATCCCTATAAGCGAGTTGCAGATAAAAACCTCGTCCGCGTTCACGATGTCGACGAAGCCGAGTAATTGTTCGCTGATGGGTATGGAGTTTTGTGCGGCCAGCGAAATAATGGCGTCACGAGTGATGCCGGGCAGTATATTGCTTATCAGCGAAGGCGTGGTTAGCTCGCCGTCAATCACAAAAAATATGTTCGCCATCGAACACTCGGCGATGAAATCGTCGGTGTTGAGTATCAGGGCCTCGTAGCCACCCTGCGACTGCGCTTCCTGCCGCGCCATGATATTTTCCATATAATTGAGCGTTTTGTGCGCATGCAGTTGCGATTGAGCGCTTCTGGCCGCCGAAGCGGTAACCAGCGTTGCGCCTTGCTCGTATAATTGCTTCGAGGGGGCGGCGTATTCGCGGATCTGGACGAAAAGGCGCATCTCTTGGCTCTCGGCATGGCAGCCGGGGCCTGTGCGCGTGAGGATGAGCTTGAGCGCGTGGTTAGCGGGTATGTTGCCGCGAATGTTGTTTGTGATTGCCGAGTGCATATTGGGGATATCAGGCAGCGCCGGGAATTTTAGCGCTTTGGCTGAATCGGTCATTCTCTGGAGATGTTCTTCAAGGAGAACAGGGCTACCGTTACGGACAAGGATTGTTTCGAAAAGACCTTCGCCATAGAGAAACCCGCGATCTGCCATGTTAATATTACCATCGCATACGACCATTTTGCCGTTTGCGATTGCAAAGCACGTCAGAAAGGGTTGGTTTGTATCAACATAGATATTTGCGACTTCCATAGTCCGTTCCTTTATCAGGGATGCTGCAACGCCTTGATAATTCCCCCCGCCTTGTGAATGGTCTCATCAAATTCCATCTCCGGATCCGAATCCGCCACAATACCGCCTCCAACTTGAAACGTTACTCGTCCGGCATCGTAGAGCATTGTCCTGATGGCGATGTTCAGATCGACCACACCGCCTAATCCGATAAAACCAATACTCCCAGTATACACGCTTCTCGCGGTTGATTCAAGTTCATCTATGATTTCCATCGCACGGATTTTCGGCGCGCCCGTTATAGAACCGCCCGGAAAAGACGCCTTCAAGAGCGAAATGATGTCTTCCTCGGCGCAAAGTTTGCCTTTGACAGTGCTGACAAGATGGTGCACCGACTCGTAGGTCTCGATCACGCGCGCTTCTGTTACCTCGATTGAGCCGAATTTGCAGACGCGGCCCAGGTCGTTTCGCTCAAGGTCGATAATCATTGCAAGCTCGGCGTTGTCTTTTTCGCTGGCCAGCAATTCGCGTTTCATCGCCTCGTCTTCCGCATGATCAATCCGGCGAGGGCGGGTTCCTTTGATTGGCCGTGTTTCAACCTCTCGGCCTGCGACACCGAGATAACGTTCCGGCGACGAACTCATTACGTGCCTATCGTCGTCGAGCCTGACGTAGGCCGCGAAGGGCGCAGGATTGGCATTGCGAAGGCGGCGGTAGAGTTGTAGGGGGGCGATGGAGCAATTTGTTTCGAAGCGCTGCGAAATGTTGGCTTGGAATATGTCGCCAGCGGCGATGTAATCCTTTGTGCGCTGGACTGCCTGGATGTATTGCTCGCGGGTGAAGTTCGATTTCAGTGGTTCAATTGTTGGCTCGCCCGTGGCGTTCTGGAGAGGCGCGGATCCGGCTTGTTCTAAGAGCGCTCGCAGTTTTTTCGCTGTCCCGTTTTTGCTCTGCATAGTAGACGCAAGATGCCACTGTTTTTCCATCGCATCAAAACACAGGGCACAATCGTAAAGGCCGAAGTACATGTCAGGGAATCGCTGGTCGTGCTTGCCGGAGTCAGGGAGCTTCTCGATAAAGTGGCGCAGGCCGTAGCCAAAATATCCAACGAGGCCGCCAACGAATGGCAAAGTTGATTTTGATACCTGAGCAAAATAATCGCTGTGTTTGTCTATCAAACCGCGAAGGGCCTCAAAGGGGCAGGACTGAAATTCGTTGCGCTCGCCTTTCTCGTCGATAGTAATTTGGTTGCCGCGAGCGGTTATCGTGACGATTGGCTCGATTCCAAAGAACGAGTAACGACCAAATTGCTCATTGTACATTGCGGAGTCAAGAAAAAACGCGCCATCAAGCAATGCGATCTGCTCGAAGAGTTCTTCGGGGGTAGCGCGGCTCTCTAGCCGCTCTATATTTGTGGTTGCCTCTGTCATTACCGGAAATTCTAGGCGATTTCCAGTCTCAGTCAAACAAATTCGCAGGTGTGTTTATCTGCGGATGCGTTTTTTCACTTCTGCCATCGGAAAATTTTTCCCCGGGCAGAGTGTCGATTTTACGTCACGGTGACCGAGCACTTTTGAGGCGGGAATAGAGCAC
>CAYSUZ010000113.1:0-5548 GCA_964434335.1 uncultured Planctomycetota bacterium
CGCAGGAAGCTTCGGTTTTTCAAAAGATGTCGGTCTACGACAACCTGATGTCGGTGCTTGAAACCCTTGAACGCAGCCGCAAACAGCGCGAGGAAAGGATCAACATTCTTCTTGAAGAACTTGGTCTCAAGGCGCTGGCCAAACAAAGGGGCAATACTCTCTCTGGCGGTGAGCGTCGCAGAGTCGAGATTGCGCGCTCGCTGTGTACCTCGCCGACAGTTATGCTGCTTGACGAGCCGTTTTCCGGCGTTGACCCAATCGCCGTCGAGGAGATCAAAGAAATTATTACCGATTTGCAGAAGCGCGGTATAGGAGTCCTCCTGACCGACCACAACGTCCGCGAGACGCTTTCTATTACTGATCGGTCGTATATTATCGACGACGGCAAAATTCTGCGCGAGGGTACCAGCGAAGTTCTCGTGGCGGACAAATTGGTGCGCAAAGCATATCTCGGCGACAACTTTACGATGTGATGAGGATGAATCGAAAAAAAAATCTTTTTCTTGCCGCGTTTCTGGCGTGGATAATACCAGGCGCAGGGCATTACTACCTAGGCCGAAGGGGTGTGGGGATTATCGTTTTTATCCTTATCTCGGCTACGTTTTTTTACGGCATGTATTTGGGCGAGCTCAAAAACGTTTATCCCGAACGCTACACAATGAGTTTTTTGGCGCAGGCCTGCACAGGCACACCTGCGGCAGTAGGAGTCTACCTGAATTATCAAACGACTGGCATGGTCGACGAGAGCAAGCCCACGTTTGACGTAAGTTTCGTGTACTGTGGAGTAGCAGGTTTGTTGAATTTGCTGCTTATTATCGATGCTGCATATGTTGCTTCCGGAGGAAAACGCGGGGATGACCCTGTTTGAACACATAGCCCATCTTGTTGCAATCTGCTTCGTAATCGCGGTCGTCTACTCCTGCATTCGCAAAGAGACACCCGCCGCTATCGCCAAGGCTGCGGCCCGGTTCTTCTTTTTCATGCTGCTCATAGTCGGCGGTGTCAGCGCATCGCTGTACCTGTTGACACTTTTGTAAGCGCGCCTATTTCGCGGCGAGGTCATCGTAGACCACTTCGCCTGCGACCATAGCCAGCACTGCCTTACCCTTCAAAGACTTCCCCCCAAAGCAAGTGTTCTTGCTTTTCGAGACGAATTTCGCGGGTTCCACAATCCATTCACGTGCTGGATCTATAATCGTAATATCCGCCTTCGCCCCGACGCTGAGAGTCCCCCCGTCTATGCCGAGAATCCTTGCCGGGGTCGTAGACATTCGCTCAATCAGCGCTGTCCAGTCCATCAACCCCTTATGAATCATCATCGTTGAGATTATTCCCAGCGAGGTTTCTAGCCCGACCACGCCAAAAGCGGCTCTTGCGAAGTCCGACCCTTTTCGAGCGGGGGAGTGCGGTGCATGGTCGCAGGCGACCACATCGATCACACCGGCAGCAAGACCCTTCCTGAGCGCGGCAACGTCTGATGCCGAGCGCAGAGGAGGCTTCATCTTGAAATTTGGATCAGGCGTTGCAATATCTTCGTCACAAAGCATCAGGTGATGCGGCGTAACTTCGGCGGTAACCCTGACCCCGTCATTTTTGGCTTTCGCAATTATTTCGAGCGACTGTGCCACGCTGATGTGGCAGATGTGCAGATGACAGCCCGTTGCCCGCGCGAGATCCACATCGCGCCTGACCATGCTTGATTCGGATTCAGCCGAGATCGGCGGCAGACCAAATTTCTCTGCGGCCTGCCCTTCGTTGATTACTCCGCCCGCGACGAGCGCAAGATTTTCGCAATGCACGATAGCCGGTTTTTCCAGCGGCTTGATGCGCTGCATGGCTTTTTGCATTAAATCCGTCGACTCCACAGATGAGCCATCATCGGTAAAACCCACGGCTCCGGCCTGACTCATAAGCTCGAAGTCAACCGTCTCACGTGATTTTCTGCCCTTGGTAATCGCGGCAATGGGATAGACGCGCGGCCCGGGGCTTTCTTCTGCGCGCTTGAGGACGTATTCAATTGATGCCTGCGTGTCGAGCACCGGCTCTGTATTGGGCATACAGGCGACAGCCGTAAAGCCGCCCACAGCAGCCGCGCGGCGGCCCGTGTCGATAGTCTCGCTGTCTTCGAAACCAGGCTCACGCAGATGAACATGCATGTCGATTAATCCGGGTGCGACCAGCAATCCTTTGGCGTCTATGATTTTTGCCGGTTCGATGTTGCCAGCCTCGCCGACGCCCATCACGCGACCGTCGCATATCAATACGTCTGCAATCATATCAATATTGTTCGCAGGGTCGACGACTCGTCCGCCCTTGATAAGTGTTGTTGGCTTCATGATGATTTTGCTCCGATGCAGAATTTCCCCAATAAACACTGAGCGCAGTCTTTGTGACGGCACATACCCAGTATTCCGGGTCTGGCAAGACTAAAATCGAATTTGACCGGATCGCCCGGATCAATGGCGCGGAAGACAGCCGTGATATCGGCGGCCGTTTTCCAGTTCGCTGTTCTACGCTTAGTCAGTCCGAGCCGCTGCGAAACCCGCATGTTATGCGTGTCTAGCGGAAGTATCAATTTTGACGCCGGTATCTTTTTCCACACGCCGAGATCAAGTTTATCGCTTCTAATCATCCAGCGCAAGAAAAGGTTGAGTCGCTTGCACGCGCTGCCATCTTTTGGCGAGGAGAAGAACCGCCGCACGCCTGCATCCTTTCGCAAACTTTTGCCCTTGTAAAAAGGTGTGTGATCGTAGGCGAGCATTTCCTCAACGAAACCTCTCAGCGCCGGGGCGATATCAGTATCTTCGGCGTTGTAATGCGCGACGAAAAGTTTTTCGAGCGACTTGTGCTTTTCGAATGCCTGTCTCAAAAAATACAGCATGCAGGCCAGGTCGCGTCCGGTGTTGAAACGATGTTTGAAATCCCCAAAAATCTCCAGCATCTTTTTGGGCGGTGTCTGCATGATAAACTTGTGAGGGCCTAGTTGCATACGCCATAGCACCGCCTCAATGCTGTTTCTTATCTGGCGCACATTGCCGTAGGCCAGCGCCGAGGCGATGAAGCCGACGATCTCGATGTCGCCGCGATTTTTGTATCGCCTGACGTACTCCAACGGATCGCTGCGCAGATAGCGATCGTCCATTTTCGTATAGAGCCGTTCGAGTGCTTGCTTCAGACCGATTGGCAGAACCGGCAAGTTTTTTTCAGCGGGCACAGAGGGCATTTTGGTTTTCTTGCGAGGCATATCGTTTTGCCGAGTTTAATCAGGTTCATGTGAAAAGAAAGTGCTTTGCCTTTTGGAATCAATTCCGTCATCAGGCGATGTGTTTTGTCCGGCGTTGATTTTTCGGGCACAAAACCGATGCGCGCACAGGTGCGGTTAACGTGGGTATCAACCGGGAAAACATCGCGGCCCAGCCCAAAGCACAGGATGATGCTGACGGTTTTTATGCCGATCCCTTTGATTGCGCACAGGGTTGAAAATATCGTCTCGTTGCTCATTGGGGATAGATCGCGGAGGTCCGGGCTTGCGCCGGATTCCTTCACCCACTTGAACAACGCCGTGATCGCGCCGGATTTTTGTTTCGCCAGGCCAGCAACCCTGATAGAGGATTCAATCATGGTGCGGGGCGCAGCCAAAAGCTCCGCATCAGACGGATAACGCTCTCGCAGTGCCTCGTACGCGCGGTTGCGATTGAGGTCGGTGGTGTTTTGCGAAATGATAGTATGCACAACCAACCCCAGCAGATTGTCCTTGGGCAGCGTGTTTGTGTCTGTGCCGAATTTGCGTTCGAGACTGCAACAAACGCTATTGACTTTTTTCTTCAAATCTGTTCTCATCGTTCTCTCAAAAATTTACACGCAAATCTTACTTGCCAGCACTGGCGCGGGCAAGTATTTGTTTTTTGGAGTTGCAATGAACGACGAAAATACAATGACCTACTATTCCGATTACGCGGAATTTTACGACTACGTAATCGCCAGTTCGGAGCATGACGACAGCGGCTTTTTCGTCGAATGCGCCGTTAAGGCCGGCGGCCCAGTACTCGACCTTGGCTGTGGCACGGGCCGAGTCCTGATCCCCATGGCGCAAGCGGGCATCGAAGCGGTCGGGCTGGAGGCCGAACCAGCTATGCTAGATATCTGTCGCAAAAAACTCGAAGGCGAGCCTGTCGAAGTCCGCGAGCGGATTACTCTACTCCAAGGCGACATGGCAAATTTTGATCTCGACCGGAAATTTTCATTGATTATGATCCCGTTTCGTTCGTTCCACCACATGATGACGCCAGAGGCCCAGTTGTCCTGCTTGGAGTGCGTCCACAGGCATCTTGCCGATGACGGCATATTTGTTTTGGATATTTTCAATCCCTATCTGCCGTATCTTATCGATGACTGGTATCTCGAAGAGCAAGAACCGGAAAGCGACTTCGTCATGCCCGATGGCAGAAAGGTAGTTCGCAAATCCCGCATCGTAACGCGCGATCTGGTCAATCAGACGCTTGGCCGCGAAATAGTTTACTACGTTACATATCCCGGCGGGCGCGAAGAACGCAAAGTCGGCGAATTCGGGGTCAGATATATATTCTTTTTCGAAGCGCAGCACCTGCTTGCACGTGCAGGTTTTTGCGTTGACACGATATACTTCGACTACAATAAAAGTTCGCTCATTTCAAATGAGCCGGAAGAATTTATTTTTGTGGCAAACAAAATTTTATAAGAGACATCATGAACCACGATCCCAAAACGAACGAAGTAATAAAGCAGCTTCACGAGCGCGGAAGTGTTCGCAACTTTGACGAACGCAAAATCCCTAACGACGTCATGAAGTCTATCCTTGAGGCCGGTATCCATGCGCCGACCGGCGGGAACCTTCAGCCGTATTCCATCATCAAGATAGAAGATGAGAGCGCGAAGAAGAAATTGGGCGAATTGGCCAAGGGGATGAAATTCCTCTCCCGCGCCCCGGTAAATCTTCTGTTGTGTCTCGATATGCACCGCCTTAAACGCTGGGCCGAACTTGAGGTCGCGCCGTTCACCGCGACTGACAGTTTCCGCAGTTTTTGGATTTCATACCAGGACGCGATTATTGCCGCACAGAATATATGCACAGCCGCCGATGCCTTGGGGCTGGGTTCGGTTTATATCGGTATGGTTTTGGAATGTTTCCCCGAAATTATCGAGATGTTCGAGTTGCCGCAGGGCGTTTTCCCGGTTGTCCTCGTGGCAATGGGCTATCCGAAAAAAACGCCGCGCATAACCAATAAACTCGGCCTCGACGTTATCGTTCACGATGAAAAATACCGCGATCCGAGCGATAAGGAAGTTCTGGACGCCTTCCACAAAAAGTACGACGGCAAGACGCGCGTTATGACTGAAGAGCGCATCCGTGATGGTGCCCTTGAATCCGGGAAGAGTTGCGATCTGCCTGGCCTCGGCCAGGATGGAGCGTTGACTGCGCCAGCGGACCCGGCGGCCCTGGTGCACGGCGATGGCGCAAAAGTTGCACTCTCCGTAGCAGCCCCGGTGGGTGGGAATGGAAAAACGGATG
>CAYSUZ010000114.1:0-5546 GCA_964434335.1 uncultured Planctomycetota bacterium
GGGGGGAGTTGTTTGTTATCATCGAATCTGTCTTAATTGACGAACTGTACAATGGCTCTGCTCAAGACTTTTTGGCGCAAATCATGAAGTCTAGCTGGGAAGTCGTGGATACCACAGACCTCGGCGCTTATACGGTTTACCGCATCAAGAAGCCCAAGAAAAACTATCCATTTGAAATGGGCGCGACTTAAGGAGGCCGGATGCGTAACGCCTCAAAGAGATTACCCGCTATTTTCCGTTCTGTTATCATTGCGTTTACCCTTGCGCTTGTTGCCGTGTGGTTCGGTGGTTGTCGCGTCTGCGCCGAGAACGAGGCCTCGCTGGAAATAGCCGCTTGCGCCAATCACCTTTTCGTCGAGGGCGCGAAGGCCCGCGCCGAGACTGAGTGCCGCCGCGCCTTGGACGCTTGCCCGGGCAGCCGCACAGCGAATCACCTCATGGGCCGGATTCTCGTCGAAGATGGCCGTGCCCGCGATGCGCTCGCGTGTTTCAAAAGGGCTGGGCGGGTTTCGTCCGACACGTCAAATCTCACCGAGCCAGAAATCATTGCGATTGCCGAATCGCTGCTCGTGCTGGGGCGTGCCGACACTGCGATAGACTTTCTCGAAAAAGCCGACACGGCGCTTGCCGCCAATTCCCGTACATCCCTGCTTTATG
Organism: uncultured Planctomycetota bacterium; assembly: GCA_964434335.1. GTDB lineage: Bacteria > Planctomycetota > B129-G9 > B129-G9 > B129-G9 > JAUWEX01. The sequence goes on from CAYSUZ010000114.1 coordinate 658, forward strand.
CCATAGCGTGTTTCAAGCACAAAGATTTTCCTGCCGCTGTCGCTGCGTTCGAGCGGTACAGCGGTGAGGGCGGGCTTCTTGCTGAGGATCGCAACGTCGCATGGGAAATCTACTCGCGTTATCTTGCTGCCGTCGTTGCAAAGAAAGATGAAGGTGAGGCGATACTCAACCGCGCTGCTTTTGCGGCGAAGCTGTTTCCCGATTCCGCACTAATACACGCCTACTACGGGAGGATTTTGTGCGACGCAGGCCGCATTGAACAGGCCCTTGCCGAGGCACAAAAAGCGCTCGCCATCGAATCCTATCACGTTGAAGTCGTTAGCGCTGCGCGATATGTTTTGGTCTGCGCGGGGCGTTACGCCGAGGCCCTGAAAGTCTGGCGACGTGCCATTCCGCGTGCCATAATTTTTTCGCCAAATAATACGCTTATTGATCGCGTCAAATCGCTCGACGTACTTTCGATGCAGACAGCTCGTGCCGATTCCGACACGCTCCTTTCTCTGGCGCATGGTTACAGGCAGATGGGCTGGGTAGATGAGGCCACAGTTGTTTGCGACCGAGCGCTTCGGCTTGATCCGTCCGCATTGCAAATTGCTGCGGAGATTGCTGAATTGCGTGGACACAATGATTTCGTGGAGCGGCTACAAAAATATTTTGATGAGCAGTACCAGTTGCAATTACATAACAATGGCTACGACGAGATTGACGATATCATTGCCGAGATGCGACGGCTTGCGAGCAAGGCAGGAATCATTTTGCCCGAAGGTGAAGACGATTCCTATCATGTTGTTTTTTATGGGCACGAAATCCAGGGCGCAAATTCCGCGCGCTCTGCGCTGGCGCGTTATTTTCTGGGCTTTGGGCGGTATCTCCACATCTCGCAAATTCACGGTGCTCCGTTTTGCAAAATCATGAACATCGTTGCGTGGTTTAATATGAAACGCGATGCCGACTCGCCGCTGCTGCCACCGAGCATGAGCGCATTGCCGCGAGCCGTTCAACAAGATCATGATCTGGTGATTTGTGACGAAGGCAGTGTTGTGTCGTTTGGTGGATTTCTCGCCAACACCTCTCGGATTGCCGGTTACGCTTCGCTCTCGCGTATCGCTTGCTATGTGGATATAAGCGCTCTGCGTCCCACGGGGCGCAGCGTGAAAAAAATTGTAGCGATCCTTCGCGCCGAGGAAAAGACCGATAAGAACCGGGCTGCTTTTTATCGCCAAGCTTTGATGATCGACGATCTGCCTGATGACGATGCTGCGGCGTCCGAGGAGGTTTTTCAGCGTTTGCTATCGATCCAAATCGATGCTATTGCGACGCATGAAGAGGGGCATCTTGTGGATATGGAGCGTCACTTGCCTTTTATCGCACACGTGCCTGCACATTTGCTAGATGGCCTGCGCACTGGGCTTTCTCCGAGAAAAATTTTGTATCGCATAGAGTTTTACGCTGAGGCATTTGCTGCGGCAAACGCCGCCAACCCCCACATGGTTCTGCTGCGCAATTTGCGGCTGCTCGAAAATGTCGGCCGAAAATCTCCCTACGAATTCTACCTAATTTATTACCTTTCTCTTGAACGCGACAAAATATCGCCGTATACTAATGCAGCGGAGGAGATGCTGTCGTTTTTGGGGAGCCACCTCAAATACGATAGCGGTTGCACGGATTCTGCGCTGGCGGGGCTTGAGCCGCGTCGGTTGCGAAAGGCGTGTGCCGAACTTTGTGCGCGTCGCCACGTGGGGTGGTAGACGCTGGAAATTATAACGGAGGGGCCGATGCGTTGTACAATCATTCTGATGTTGCTTGCGACGAGCGCTTGTCTTTTTACGGGTTGCATAACGTGGCAGGACGAGGAAACCGGCTTTACTCGCAAACTGGTAATTCCTACGCTGTCGATGATTACCGAAGGCGGCGAGGGGCTTGATTACGAACGCAGCGTAGTGTTCCTGCCATTGGGAATTTCCAAAAAGACCGGCTTCGATCTTGATGGCGTGGAAAATGATCGTTTTATGATTGCGCCGCTGGGCACTACTTCCGAGAAGATGCTCTCGCCGGATGGTCGCAGCGAATACGTGTTTTCGTCGATTCCTCTGCTGTACGTTTCGAAGGGCTGGGAGTCCGCCGATGGCGCATCGTATTTTCACAAGCGCCAGTGCGGAGTGATTCTCTACGGTTCAGAGTCGTCAAACATCGAAGGCATTTCGTCGCGCTCGTGGTATCTGACGCCGTTGTTTTTGTATCGCCGCGTCGGAGGACACAAGGAGTTGCGGCTGTTTTTCATATCAATTCCGCTTGCGCGGGGCGAGAAGATTCCCGTATCAGATTAAATCCATAAACACACTAAACCTTCCAGGCGTGTCTCGCGTTTATATTTTTACGCGACAATCAAAGTCCGCGCCCTATTATCCCGAAAACATAATAGGTGGAATTTGTTGAATAACCTGTGAAGGAAATCTATAAGAGTCAAAATGAAGACGGAAAAAAAATCGCAGTACAATGAAAACGAACAGGGTGCAGAGTCAACGGACACAATATCCAACGACACTTCTCATGGATCCCAAAATATGTATGATACAAACCGAAAACAAGCGGCCAAACTGATCGGGCTTGAGCGTAGCAACTACGCGTTTGTTCTCCTGATGCTTCTCGTTGGAGTGATAGGGGGGATGTTTTTGCTTGGCGTATCCTATCGGGTCGCCGCGATAGTCGGTGGGCTTGGCGCACTCGCGCTGATATTCGGGATGCTATCCGCGCCGAGCAAAGAGAAACCCAGTTCTGACGACGCTCACGAATAACAACTACTCAAAAGGCACGCATGGCGGACAAACCCAGAGCAGACAGGCGGAAATGGCCACGTTTTCCGGTTCCCGACGCAAAAGTTTACACGGCCAAGCCGCTCCTCCCACGATATCTCCGCAAGCCTAATGGTAAACCTCAGATACTTGTCAACATCAGCGGAGGCGGGCTTCAGTACCTCGCCGCAGCCCCTCTTCATCAGGGCGCGAAGATTTCCTTGTTGGTAAAGGTTCCCGCTTTTCTGGCGTTGCTTATGTTTCGCGGCAGGGTTGTCTGGACAAAAAAGATTGATGGCAAAAACGCATACCGAATAGGGGCGGAGTTTGTCGCAATCGAAAAAGAGACTCGTGTAAAATTGGAATCGTTGCGGAAGGATTTTTTCTTTCGCAAAAAAAGATCCGACGACGAAAAAAACTCCATTATCGGTTTGAATTGATATTAAATTGCTTGATTTTTTAGCGGAAACCAAGACTCATGTTTAATGTATTTCTTATTTTGTTCGCCTTTGTAATCCAGCAGGCGGCGTATCTCCTGCGCGATTTGACTTTGATCGCAAAGGGCGCGCATGGCTTTGTCTATCTCGTTCCGGTGCTTTCGCTGTCTGTTATGCTGGTCTTTTGGTTGTACGGGAGAGTTTTCTGCCTGATACTTCGCAGGAAATTCGAACGCTGGCCCTATCACCGCGATAAATATTACATCCTCTCTCGCAAATTCGGATTTTCCTACAAAGTGATGCTCCTGGCCAGCTATATTGCGATTCTTGTTGTTTTCAATTGGCGTGGGTTTGCTCTGAGATATACCAACGTGTTTTTTGTCGAGATACTGGTAGAACTTGCGCCGTTCTTTGCGTTGCTTGTGATTTCCTGGATTAACTCCCACAGGCTCGACGGGATTTTCAGTGCGCGAAAATGGACTCGCCGACAGTACATCGATTTTCAGATCCGACAGATATCGATCATCATCGTCACGATGTTGAGTTTTAGTCTGGTGTACGAAATTATTGCCCAAATGCCCAGCGTCAATATATTCCTGACTCTCTATCCCGAAGCGATGATGTTGGCGTTTATACCGCTGATGCTGATCGTTTATTCGCTTATACCGCTGCTGGCGCGGTTTATGTGGAAGGTTGAGTCTTTGCCGCAAGGCCCGTTGCGCGATCGGCTCGAAGCGCTTGGCCAGCGAAATGGCGTTAAGGTGCGCGATATATTGCTCTGGCATACTGGTGGCGGCTGGATTGTCAATGCCGCTGCGATTGGGATTTTCCCGCGTCTGCGCTACGTGGTGCTGACCGACGGACTAGTCCGCAGTCTGGAGCCAGAGGAGGTCGAGGCGGTTTATGGTCACGAGCTGGGCCATGCACATTACGCCCACATCGCCTACTACGCAGCATTTCTAATATCGATGTCGTTCCTGACTATGTATATCATGGGGATGGAATTCCTGCAGGTGAATAGCGAGATTCTTGCTGTGATTTTGCAGTTTATTATTTCGTTCGGCCTTTTCATCGGAGTCGTTTTTGGCTTTGTTTCGCGACGGTTTGAGCGTGAGGCCGATCTGTTCGGCTCAAAAATTGTGGGCAACCCGCAGATATTTGTTGAGGCGCTCGAAAAGGTTTCGAGTCATGGCGGAAATATGCGCAAGATGCCATCGTGGTCGCATTCCAGCATTGAGCGGCGTGTGAATTTTCTCAACGAAGCAAAGGAAAATCCCGACAAGGCGCGGAAATTCGAAAAACAGACCCTGACGATACGCGCAATTATTCTTTTGGTTGCGATCAGCTGTGTTCTGTACTCCGTGAGTCGCTTTGTCACGATGCCGCGTAGTGAGCGTGTCATGGCACATATCAATATGTATGCCAAGATGATTAACGAGACGAAGGATATCAGGAAGCGGATAGAGCTGTACGCCTATATTGGCGATATGGCGTTGCAGGAGGGCCGCGCGAGCGAGGCGAAGCAATATCTCAATAATTTCTATTCCCAAACACCCACGGCAGTTGACATCATACGCGAATCGAATCTTGGCGTGCCAGAGAGCGAACTCGCGGCGGATATTAAGAAAGATGCGCTGGATTATTTGGAGCGCGGTTGGAT
>CAYSUZ010000115.1:0-5541 GCA_964434335.1 uncultured Planctomycetota bacterium
ATGTGCTTGTTACACACAAAGCCTTATTTTCAGGCCAAACTGTGCAAAAGCAACAGCAGAATACGGAGTTTGGGCGTGTCTAAAAACACTGCTAATGATGTTGTCTCAGTCGATGAGATCGGCAACTGATTTTTTGGAGAGATCGTCGCGTGCGGCGATGAGTACCTTGCTAAGAAGACCCGTGCCGGTACGCCGGTTAGGATCGCTCTCGCTTGTGGGAGGTTCGCCGCCTACTGTGGCGGGTTTTTCGAATAGCTCCACAACCTCCAAAACGCTGATTTCGCGCGTGTCGCGGCAAAGCCTGTAACCACCACGAGCACCCATCACGGCCATAATCAGACTGGCACTGGAAAGCTGTTGAAGAATTTTGCTGAGATATGTTGGCGACGCCTTGAGCTTATCAGCTATCTGACGCAGGGGCACAGGGCTTGTACTGCCCTCACGGCTTATAAATGCTAGAGCATCAAGAGCTAAAACGCTGGTTTTGGAAAAACGCATATTATTTGACTCTATCTTTCGTTTGACTTATTCTGAATAACATCCTTTTCTTCGACCGTGTACGACTTTATAGCTCCTTACTGAACAATATCACCAAAATAAGCATTGTCAAGGCATAAAACATATAATTTATGTAATGCCCTAGCAGATACAAGATTAGTGTTTCCTAACAATAGCACATTATTCCCACAGATGCTATAAAAATCTGGGGTTTTGAGAAAGCTGGCTGAGAAAAAGCTTCAAAACATTGTTGATTACGTCAGGTCGCTCTACTAACAATCCGTGCCCAACGCCCTCTACCACTTGAAGTTGCGCACCAACCATCTGCGCCGTTTGTTCCATAACCTCCAACGGTATCAGCCTGTCGTCGCGGCCAGCAATTGCTCCCACCCGACATCGCATCGCACCCCGTGGCACGCCTGCGAAGTTCACAATAGCCTCGAACTGTCGCCGGACTTCGGGCGGCGACCCCTCCGGCGGCTCCCAAGCCCGCTTGATAGCAGCAAGGTCTCGCGCGTGCTTCTCGGTGAATTCCGGCGTAAAAACTATAGCACTCATCGCCCGTACAAATGCTGCACTACCGTCACGATCCAGAACATTCATCGCGCTCGCCAGTGCCGCCTCGGTCGAGACGTTTGGGATCAGCGAGCTTGATATCAAAAACAGTCCGCGCACGATTTGAGGTTCTGCTGCCGCCAACGCCGCCGCGATCATCCCGCCCATTGAAACCCCAACCAGGTCTGCCATTTCGTCGCGGTTGCCGAGCGCGGCCCGAAGAACTGCCAGAGCATCACTCGCCATATCTGCAATGGAGTAGCCGTCTTTGCGGGAAGTAGATTTGCCGATGCCGCGATTATCAAAAGTAATAACCGTGTGGGAGGAGGCGAAGGCAGCTTTTTGGCGACACCAAACGGCGTGGTCAGCGCCGAAGCCCGAGACAAAGAGGATGGCCGGACCCTGGCCCGTCGTCTCGTAATAAATTTCATTGTCGTCGTTGTGCGCGTAAGGCAAAACCTGCTCCTAGGTAATCTCGATCTCCGACACGCCATTCTCTGCGCCAATTCTAACCGCGTCCGCACAAGTGGTCAAGCGGCGGACTTGTAAGTGGCGAAGTCGGCGTTATAATCATCACGATGATATCGAAAGATAAATTCTTCACGCATGCGATTATCATGATGTCCCCGCAGATTTTCCATCTGCTGTTCAAGATACAGATGGTCAATGCTCTGCCGCGAGACTTCTCGGTTTTGGGCGCGATGATCGCAGTGCTGGCAATTTTGGCCACGCCGTTGAGTTTTGCAACTACGTGGTCATCGTTCCAGATTTCGCGTCTGCGCGTCGAGAATCGTAGCACAGCGCTGGCACACTTCATCCGCCGCAACATGCTCTACTTCGGGCTTATCGGAATTGGCGCCTCGGCGCTTTCCATGCTTATCGGACTCTCGGTCTGGGGCATCGCCGATACGGGCACTGTCAACAACACGCTGATCTTTTCGGCAATACTGGCGTTTGCCATTTTTTCGCCGCTGCTCAACGGCATCCTCCAGGGCATACAAAAATACGTACTTTTCGCATTATACGTTTTGATTTTCTCGTGCGGCAAGGTCGCTTTTGGCGCGTTGTTTATGGGGCTGGGGCTGGACGTAACAGGCGGAGCGCTGGCGATTTTGTGCGCGCACTTTTCCGCGGCGGCGGTGGCGACGGGCTACGTCCTGACACACTGCAATTCGCTGTCCGCAGACACCGAAGCAGACGCTGGCTCGCCAGCCCGCCTGCGCTACATGGGTCTGGCGATTGTGTCGCTAACGGCGATGGCGCTGTTTTTCTTTGCCGACGAAGTTGTTATGAGACTCTACAGCGTACAGCACGCCGACTTGTTTTCGGCGGTCAAGAATGTCGGCTTAATTTTTGTCTACATCCCCGTGCCGCTGATATCGTCGATGTTTCCCAAAGTTACCGAAGCCCACGCACGCGGTGAGCGCACGACAGAGTTATTCTGGAAATGCCTGATCGGTTCGGCAATCGCCTGCGTCGGCGCATTGGCGCTGATATGGCTAATTCCGGGGTTGGTAGAAGTGATGACCGGCGGCGAAAAATATCCCGACGCGGCACGACTGGCAATCTTTTATTCGGCGGCTATCATACCAATCGCCCTGACCAATGTAGTAATGCAATATGCTCTCGCGCGGGGGCGCAAAGGATTTCTTCTGGCGCTCATTCCGTGTTCGCTGGGGCATCTCGCAGCGGTGTATGCGTTTCGCGCCTCGCCCTTCGACGTAGCGCGTGCCGTGTGCGTCTCTGGTCTGATATGCGCGACCCTGACCTGCCTCACCATCCTCGCCAGCCACAAAAAGTCCAAGCCGTCACCCGAATAAAAATCCACAGATTAAGCAGATTTCACAGATTTTTTTGGCATTCGCAAATCATTATCAAGATGCTATAATACTAATGTGATAATCAATATATACCGAAGCAACAAAAAGAACGTCCCTCCTATGTGGCATACTTGTCATGGAGAATAAATATGAGAAATAACGAAACACATGAATTATTAACGATAGGTTACGAAGGTCGAAGAATTGATGGCTTTGTTGCCCAATTGAAAGCATTGCATGTTGCACGTCTAATTGATGTCCGCGAGAGGCCCCTTTCCAGAAAGCGTGGTTTTTCTAAAACCGCTCTTAAAGAACATCTGGAAGGTGCAAATATCGCGTATACTCACATAAAAGCCCTCGGCAGCCCCACTGCTATACGCAACAAACTCAAATCCGATTGGGATTACGACTATTTTTTCAAGGCATATGAAGAATATCTGTCTGGGCAAATAGATGTATTGGAAGAAGTTTATAAATTTGCCTGCGGCGAAAAGATATGCTTTATGTGCTTCGAGCGCGCGGCACAGCAATGTCATCGTTCTTCGGTCGCAAAAAAAATCAAGGAATATGCCGGGGATAGATTAAGAATAAAAAATCTTTAAGGTGTGTTTAATGGATATTACGAAAAAGAAAATACTGGTCACGGTCAAGACGTATCCTAATCCCAGCAAAAAATACGGCGAAACGGCATGTTGCGCTGGCGTAGATTTAGAAAATAATCAGTTGATAAGACTCTATCCGATACCATTTCGAGATCTTGACAGCGACAAACAATTCAAAAAATACAACATTATAGAAATAGATTGTTATCGCTCAACCAAAGACAATCGTCCAGAAAGTTTCAAAATCAATTCCGATTCCATATCTATAAAAGATTATCTCGACACCGACAAAGGCCTCTGGCGCAGGCGCAAAGAAATGCTTTCCAACGTCCCGGTTAAATCGATGTGTCAGGTATGTAAAGATGCCGAAACGGACAACTTGTCGCTAGGCTTTATCAAACCAGAGAACATTGAATTCAAGTATTCCAAACGTAGCCCTGGCGATCCCAAAAAACGACAAGCCTGTTACGATCAACTAAATCTTTTCAGCAAACAAAAAAACCCTATCGAGGAAATTCCCTACCAATTCTATTACAAATTCAAATGCGCCAATACAAAAGGTTGTCCGGGGCACGAATTATCGATTATTGACTGGGAAATAGGACGCGCTTATAGAAAATGGCGCTTAAGTTACCCCGATGAAAATGTTCGCTTGGACAAGATAGAGCAAAAATGGCTTGAGATATCAAATACGGACAAAAAGGATGTATACTTTTTTGTAGGCAACATGAATCGTCGCAAAGATATTTTCATGGTACTTGGCGTTTTTTATCCCAAAAAGATGTAGTTCGCACAACGTCAATATCAACAAACTAACCACGTTGCAATCACCTCTCTCAATCCACAGATTAGAAATGAAGAAACATCAACGGGTTTTTTTCATGTGCTCAGCGAGGTATTTACCGGTATAGGATTTTGGGTCGGCAGCGATTTTCTCAGGCGTGCCGCAGCAGACCAGACGCCCGCCAGCATCGCCACCTTCGGGGCCGAGGTCGATAATGTAGTCGGCAGTCTTTATCACGTCGAGATTATGCTCAATGACAACAACGGTGTTGCCCAGCGAGACCAACCGGTCGAGCACGTTTAGCAATTTGTGAATGTCGTCAAAGTGCAGCCCGGTTGTCGGCTCGTCGAGAATATAAAAGGTGTTGCCCGTAGAAACGCGCGCGAGTTCGGAGCTGAGTTTGACACGCTGAGCCTCGCCGCCGGAAAGCGTAGTGCTGGGCTGCCCCAGCGCGACGTAGCCCAGGCCAACGTCGCTGAGCGTCTGGAGGATCAATTTGATCTTGCGATGGTTGGCGAAAAACCGCAGCGCTTCCTCTATGTTCATGTTCAAAACGTCGGCGATATTCTTTCCTTTATACTGCACCTCCAGCGTTTCGCGATCAAAACGCGTACCTTTGCATTCCTCACATTTCACAAAAACGTCGGGCAGAAAGTGCATCTCGATGCGCCGGGTTCCCTGACCCTGACACGCCTCGCAGCGACCGCCAGCCGTATTAAAACTAAAGCGCCCCGGCCCGTAGCCGCGTATCCGCGCCTCAGGCAGCCGCCCGAAGAGATTGCGTATCTCGGTGAAGACGCCGGTATAAGTCGCCGGATTCGACCGTGGTGTGCGGCCTATGGGCGACTGGTCAATGGCGATAACTTTATCGACCATGTTCGCGCCCAGCAGTTTGTCGTGCTCGCCGGGTTTGTCGTGGCTGTCGTGCAGGCTGCGCATCAACGCACGATGGAGAATTTCGTTGACCAACGTACTCTTGCCCGAACCCGACACACCGGTAACACAGGTGAGCAGGCCGAGCGGGAATTCGACGTTGAGATTTTTGAGATTATGCTCGCGCGCGCCTTTTATCCGCACGCACTTCGCCTTGACGGACTTGCGGCGTTTAGTCGGGATCTCAATGCGCCGGACGCCGCGCATGTAAAGCGAAGTAAGCGAGTCGCTCGCAAGTATATCCTTCAGCGTCCCCTGCGCCACGATCTCACCGCCGTAACGACCCGCTGCGGGGCCAATGTCGACGATGTGTTCGGCGGAGCGGATAGTATCCTCATCATGCTCGACG
>CAYSUZ010000116.1:0-5505 GCA_964434335.1 uncultured Planctomycetota bacterium
GGTCGCCGGTCGCCGCGATCATGCCCTTGAGTGCGCCGTCGTGGAGTTTTTCGCGGGGAATTTCCTCGACGAAGTTTTCTTGAATGAGATACCAGACCCGCGCATAATCCTCCGCATCGCCGTATACCCCCTCGTCGATCCCGCGGCTAAACGCCATCGAAAACGACAGCACCACCGTAACCACTGCTACGCCAACCCAAAATACCATGTCCTTGATGCTATACATCCTGCGCTCCTGTACAAGTTTAACCCCCGGATATCACCGGGGCGTGTTATATTAGTAGAGCAATTATACGCCGTTAACCGCATGCGCGCAATGTTTCGCAGGGTCGCTTTTCATTCGACGTGCAAAATTTTTCTTGCCCACAAGCGCTGCTCGCAATAGTATCGTGTTTGTATTACTTTTTTTGGGGTCAACGATGGGAATTCTTTACGCAGCCGTGGCCGTCCTCGCCGCAGCCGTGGTGTTGCTGGCGATATTGCTTCTGCGCAGGCAGCCCTCCAGCAACCACGAGCAGATGCAGCTAATGCAGCAACAGCTCGACTCAATGCGCAACCAGCTGGGACAGTCGCTGACCGGACTGACGGGCAACGTAACCACACAGATGTCAACCACAACCGACACCATCGGGCTGCGCTTCCGCGAAATCACCGAACAGATGGGCAAACTCAGCGAAACGCTCAACCAGCAGATCGCTTCGATAAACTCCAACGTCTCCGAGCGCATCGACAAGCAAACCGGAATATTTGGGGATGTGAAAGAAAAGGTCGGCGCGCTGGAAGAGTCCAAAAAAATGCTCGAACACCTGCGCTCCGAAATCTCAGGACTGCACAACATCTTCGCCGCGCCTAAATTACGCGGAGAGTTCGGCGAACAACTACTGGAGGGCTTGCTCCGAGACAGGCTGCCCGCCGACAAATTCTCGATGCAGTACGGACTCGGCAGCGAAAAAGTCGATGCGGCTATTTTGCTCGAAGACGCAGTCATCCCAATCGACGCGAAATTTCCGCTTGATAATTTCCGGCGACTGGCGGCCTGCGACAACCAACAAAGCGCCGAAGCGAAAAAAGCCCGCACGGAATTCGCGCGCAACGTCAAAAAGCATATCGACGATATCGCGGCAAAATATATCCGGCCCGATGAAAAAACGCTGGATTTCGCACTAATGTATATCCCCGCCGAAAACGTTTATCACAGCCTCCTGCTCGAAGATGACTTCCTCATCAACGGACAATCGCTCGTCCAATATAGCGCATCAAAAAAAGTCATGGCCGTCAGCCCCAACAGCCTCTACGCGTATCTCCAAACGATTATAACCGGCCTGCGCAGGCTCCAAATCGAGGAACATGCCCAGGATGTTCTGCTCAATCAGCAGAAATGGGGACGCGAATTGGGATTGTTCAGCAAGGAATTTATCGTACTCGGCACACACCTGCGCAACGCGCAAAAAAAGTACGAAGAATCGGTGCGCTTTCTCGACCGGCTGGTCTCGCAGTTCGAAATGATTGGCGCGCACAATTTGGAAATCGATGGGAAAGAACACGCGCCCCTGCCCCCTGCCGAAGAGCAATAAGGCCTAAGGTGCCTGCTTCACGGCGCGAATCAAGCACAGCGACAGGATAGTGCGTAGCTCGGTATCCGGAGCTTCCGCCACAGCATCCTCAGATTTACGTCCTTTGTCAACTTGCACCGGCTTGGCATCAAAGCTCGCCTCCAGCGGCCCCAGTGTAAGCGTAATCGCCCCGACCCTAGAGAGGTCGCCGAGCAATTTAGCTATCTCCTCGTCGGTCAATTTCAATTCTACCGTTTGCCCCACCAACAACGCTTTAGCCTTATCCGCACGCAGTTTTTCAATCGCCCCTGCAATTTTGGCGGCTTTCTCATCACTAAGATCGCCAGCAGCAAATTGCACTATAAGCGTCTGCCGAAAAATCGGGCTGACCGATATTTCGGGCACAGGTTTTTTGGCCGCAGATTTTGGAGCTGCAGGCTTTTCATTTGAGGGCGCAATATCTCCTACCCCCTCGTTCTCATTCTCACCGGATTCGTTGGCGTCCGATCTTCCGTCCTTCGGAACCGCCTTGGGCGTTGGATCGGAGGATTTCGCTTTGCCCAACACTGCCTTGCTTTTTTGCTCCAGAGCCTTTATTTGCTCCCGCACTGCTGCGAGTTCACGCTCAATTGCCGCGCGTTTGGCAATTTCGAAAGCCTCTTTTTCGGTTTCCGACTTCTTGTCACCGCCGCCCTCTGAGCCTGAAGGCAGCTTTTCGCCACCTGTCTTCGAGTCAATGCTATTCATAATAGCAAGGGCAGCTATCAATTCCTTCTCGCGCTTTTTAAGCGCTTCCATATCCAACCCAGCGCCACTCGCGGCATCATCCTTACCCCCAGCACCAAAACAGTGTATCTGTTTTTTTGACGACACATTTTGCTGTTCTAAAATTTGGGCATTTTGCACAGTAATTTGTTGCTGCAAATTTTCGGTTGCTTTCTGCAACTTTTCAACCTGCTCGTTCGTCTGAACCTGTTTTGCGGCAGCAGCGTACAATCGCTTCAGGCGCGCAGCTCTTTCGGCCGCTTGCAGGGCGGTATGCGACGCAACGTTATTCCCGCTCGTCCTATAAGCTGCTATGATATTGGATGAGGAATTGACTCTGATTGCATAAAAAGCAAGCAAATCTTCTTGCTGGATTTTTGCGGCGTTATCCAGAATAACCAGCATCTGTTCTTTGGAGTACCCTTCGGCGGGCTTGTCGAGTTCGGTCTCAACTACTATTTTCGGCGACACGGCATTTTCCGCATTTTTTCCGATGCAACCAGGCGAGGGAGCAACACGCAGAGAGTCAGTATTTTTTTTTGGCGAAAGAATATCCTTATCCAAACTTTCTTTTTCAATGCCTCCCACTGCAGTATCATCGCGCACGGGATCTGCTTTTTTGGTGTGATCTGTCTTGGCAATTTTGTCTGTTCCGGGAACAGGTAGCATTTCGGTATTGGGATTAAACGCGAAATAGGCAACCACGACAATCGCCCCAACCAATACAGCCGCCGCCGCAACACGTAGAATCGCCGGGCGACGAGCGTAGAGAGGTTTCGTTCGTTTGCCGCCGCCAAAATGTTTGTTCGCAGCCTCGTCAAGCGCTCGCGACAAACCCAGAGGGGCCTTTTCCACGGGCATCTCACCCAGCATAACCAGCAGGCGACGATACCGCGCGAGTTCCTCGCGGCATTCGGCGCACTCGTCAAGATGGGCCTCGTAGTCAAGCCGCTCGCGCGCATCCATCAAATCGGAAAGATAGCGCGAAGCGTCTTGCTTATCTTGTTTGCATTGCATAGCGTCCTCCACTTATTGCCGTCACTGGCAATACTGTCCGTTTCGTTTCCTCTTTATTAGACGCAATGGGGTCGTTTTAGTTCTCGGATTTCCAAAAAAAATCATACAAATTTATCGAGTTTCCTGCGCAATTCCACCCGCGCACGATGCAGGCGCGATTTTACCGTACCCTCGGGAATCCCTAGGCTACTGGCAATTTCTCCGTATTCCATTTTTTCCACGTCGCGCAGAACCACAACTTCGCGGCACTGTTCGTCAAGCGAAAGAATCGCGTTTTCAATCGCCACACCCATCTCTGCACAATGCGCCCGTCGCACTGGTCCGGCTGCGCTGTCGGGCGGATCGTAAGATACACGCGTATCGTCGGGTGAACCTACGCCGATCTTGATACTCGAAACTTTTTCGACCTTGCGTCGACGCAAACTGCTGGTGCAAAGATTGAGTGCTACTGACCACAACCAGGTCGAAAAACGCGACCGCCCATCGAATTTGTGCAGGTTGTCCAACGCCCGGAGAAAAGCCTCCTGCGCCATATCCGCCGCATCTTCACGACTGCCAGTCATCCGAAACATGGCGTTAAAAATGCGATCCTGATACTTCACGACCAAACGCGCAAAGGCATCTCGGTCGCCACTCTTAATGGCGGATACCAGTTCGGCATCGTTATCGGAATTTGTATATTTCGTTTTCATACCGCAGCAGTCGCAAACGACCGCCAACATCTTCCATTTCAGATTATTCAATAACATGCAAACGCAGGGTATTGGTCGCGCCAGTTCCCAGCGGAATGCCCGCAGCGAATACGGTAATGTCGCCCTGTTTGGCAAGACCATGCTCAATGGCAAGCTCCTGTCCGCGCTGAAACATCGCTTCGCTCTGGTCGAAAATTTCTATCTGTATTGGCTCAACACCGCGATATAGCCCCATCTGACACAACGCGCTGAGATTATTGGACGCGCCCATTATTCTCACCGGCAGGCGGCGCTTGGAGAGCAACCGCGCAGTTCGGCCCGATGCGGTAAAGCCAATCACGAGTTGAAGATGCATACGCTGCACGAGTTGCGCGATGGAGGCGGAAATCACATTTCCGAATTCTTCGTGTTTGCAGAAATGCAGTCTGCGATCAAGCGCAATGTGGTCACCAGAGGTTTCCTCGGCGCGTTTGGCCACATTGGACATGGTCGTAAAGGCGCGCAACGGGTACTTGCCGATGGAGGTCTCGCCGGAAAGCATCACCGCGTCCGTGCCGTCCTCAATGGCGTTGGCTACATCCGAGACTTCGGCGCGAGTGGGTGTGGGGTTTACGATCATCGACTCCAACATCTGCGTAGCAACGATAACGGGCCGGTTCATTTTGGCACAGAGTTCGATGATATCCTTCTGGATATGCGGCACTTCCTCGACTCGCATCTCCACACCAAGATCGCCACGGGCAATCATTATCACATCAGATTCCCGGACGATTTCCTCGATATGTTCGACTGCTTCGGGCTTTTCTATCTTTGCAACAACTGCGGCATCGCTGTTTTGCGAGCGGATGAGTTCCTTGAGTTCGCGCACATCGTCGGGATGCCTGACAAACGAAAGCGCCACGTAATCGACGCCTATCGCAAGCCCCCACTCAAGATCGTTGCGATCTTTTTCGGTTATCGTCGGCGAGCTAACCTGCACGCCGGGCAGATTTATGCCCTTGCGCGAGGAAACCGTACCGCCAGCAATCACTTCGCACTCCACGCGATCAGCATCCTTGCCAACAACGCGCAGCTCGATAAGACCGTCGTTGATGAAGACAGCATTACCGACTTCCAGATCGTCGATAATCGCGGGATAAGCGGTGCTCAGGGTCTCGGCGTCGCTTTCGATTTGTTCGCGAACAATCGCTACTCTCGCGCCGGTCTCAAGTTCTACGCTACCGCCCTTCACTTCGCCGAGGCGAATTTTGGGACCGCAGAGGTCCTGGAGTATCGCTACGTGGCGGCCTTCTTCAGCAGATATGCGCCGGATTTTTTCAAATATGACGAGATGATCATCGTGAGTACCATGCGAAAAATTCAGCCGGGCCACATCGAGGCCGCGCCGGATAAATTCGCGCAACATCTCCTCGTCACTCACCGCCGGACCCATCGTCGCTATTATTTTGGTCAAACGCACGTTTTTCCCCTAATCGTTA
>CAYSUZ010000117.1:0-5496 GCA_964434335.1 uncultured Planctomycetota bacterium
CGGCCACTGTATTCTCGAAGGGGTTCCCGGGCTCGCCAAGACCCTGCTGATCTCGTCGTTGGCCGAGACGTTGAAGCTGTCCTTCAATCGTATCCAGTTTACGCCCGACCTTATGCCGTCCGACATTACCGGCACCGAGGTTATCCAGGAAGATAAGGCCACTGGCGAACGTGCTTTCAAGTTCCTGCCCGGTCCGATTTTTGCCAACATTATTCTCGCGGATGAAATCAACCGTACCCCACCGAAAACTCAGGCAGCCATGATGGAAGCGATGCAGGAGCGACAGGTTTCTACGGGTGGTAAGCGTTATCCGCTGGAGTCGCCGTTCTTCGTGCTGGCTACGCAGAATCCCATTGAGCAGGAAGGTACGTATCCTCTGCCCGAGGCGCAGTTGGACCGTTTCATGTTCAAGATTTTCGTGGACTATCCCAGCGAGAGCGAAGAGATGGACATCATGAAGATGACCACGACTATCCAGGACACGGGATTGGATGCCGTTCTTTCCGGCGAGGATATCGTCAATCTTCAGGCTATCGTACGCAAAGTTCCTATCTCCGATCACGTTATCAGTTATGCGATGAAATTTGCGCGCTACACCCGTATTCTCAAGGGCGAGGCACCAGACTTCATCCGTGAGTGGGTGAGTTGGGGCGCGGGTCCGCGTGCGATCCAGTATCTGATTCTTGGTGGCAAGGCGCGCGCGATTCTCATGGGCCGCTATTATGTAAGCACCGAAGACATTCGTGCGGTCGCCCACCCGGTGCTTCGTCACCGCGTGTTGACCAACTTTAGCGCAGAGGCCGAAGGCATTACCTCTGATACAATTGTTGACAAACTGATCGAGATTATTCCTGACAAGCAGAGCGAGGTCATGTCCGATGGAAGATTACCGGATGTATTTGGATCCGGTGACGCTAAGTAAAATCAAGCGTCTGGATCTTAAAGCAAAACTTATTGTTGAGGGTTTCATTTCGGGCAACCACAAGAGTCCGTTCAAGGGCTATTCTGTGGAATTCGCCGAGCACCGCGAATATTCCCCGGGCGACGACCTCAAGCACATGGACTGGAAAGTGTTCGGCAAGACCGACCGCTATTATATTAAGCAGTACGAAGAAGAAACCAATCTGCGCAGCCATATCATTCTGGACACGAGCGAGTCGATGGCTTACGGTTCAGGCAAGATAACCAAGATGCAGTATGGTTGTTATATTGCGGCTTCGCTGGCGTACATGATCATCGAGCAGCAGGATGCGGCAGGGTTGACATTGTTCGACCGCGAGATTCGTTCGCACATGCCGCCGCGCGCCAGTCAGGGACACCTGCGGGCGTTGCTGCACGAGCTTTCGCGTATCGTACCTGAGCGCAAGACTGACATGGCGGGGCTATTGCACGAAACCGCCGAGATGTGTGGGCGCAGGGGAATGGTTGTCGTGATTTCGGACTTCTTCGATGATGTTGATCGCGTGTTGAGCGCTCTACAGCATTTCCGCCACAAAAAACACGAGGTAGTTGTGTTTCATGTGTTGGACACCTGCGAGATGTCGTTCCCATTTGAGGATCTGACATTGTTTGATGGTCTGGAAGAACATCCGAAGCTTAGGCTTGATCCGAGGCCGCTGCGTAAAGCGTATCTTGAGATCGTCAACGAGTGGCTGGGGCGGTTCCGTCGTGGATGTGCCCGCAACCAGATCGACTACGTGCTTATCAACACCGACCAGAGACTGGACGTTGCGCTTTCGGCGTATCTCGCTACGCGCGCCGCATCATCGCGAATGGACAGTCGCAAGTAATTGAAACCGGTTTGGCGAGAGAGGTTCATATGAACTTTTTTAATTTTTCTAATTTCGGATTGTTTTATGGCGGCCTCGCGGCCATAAGCGCACCGATAATTATCCATTTTCTCAACAGGCAGCGCTACAAGCGAATACGCTGGGCGGCGATGGAATTTTTGCTGCTCGCGTTTAAGCGCACGCGCCGCAGGGTTCAGGTTGAGCATTTGATTATTCTTCTTATCAGATGTCTGATGCTGCTGATGCTGGGCGCAGCGCTGGCTCGACCGCTGGGGGCCTTGGTTACAGGCGGTCGTGACGTATACGTGCTTGTGGACGATTCGTATTCCATGGAATATGTCAGCAAGGACAATAACAGCGCCTGGGATCGTGCAAAGGTTCGCTACAAATACATCGTTGAGGGACTTAGTCCCGGCGATCGGCTGCATGTGGTGTTCCTCTCCGACGAACAGAAGAACCTCCTGCGGGCTAAAACTCCAGGAGCCGAGATGATCCCCCCGCGCTATGCGATTGAGCGATTGGAAGATCTCAAGAGGAATAACATAATCAAGGATATCGTCAATCCGGACAAGACGCATGTGAGCGATTTCCCGACTAATATTCATGCGGGACTCAAGGCGATAAGCAAGTTGATGTTCGATTCTCAAAGCGAAAAAGCCATTCCGCTTAAGGAGTTTTACGTCATTTCCGACTTCCAGAAGTACGCGTGGCTGCCGGCGGGTAGGGCAATCGGTGACGATCCGATTAAGCGCCATGGTCTCGATAAGGACATTGCTGATATGAAGTCGGTGCTTAACGATATAGGCCGACCGCGCAGTGACGGCACCGACGTCAAAATATTCCTGATGGATGTTGGTGATCAGCAGGCTATGGAACAGCACAGAGATATAGTTATTGAGCAGGTCAGTGCTGATCGTAAGGAGCTGGTTGAAGAAGCCAAGCCAACTTTCAACATCAAGCTGCGCAATCTTTCGAAAAAAGACGGAAGCTGCAAAGTAGGCGTGAAGGTATTCCGAGCCAACAACTCCGTGACAGGGGTTGAGGTAATGAATGTCTTGCTGACTGATCCTGTTGTATTTGAGCTAGATCAGGAGGAGATTGAGATTGCGGTTCCGATGGAAACGGCCTTTGCAAGAGGAGCTAAAGGTTCCTATTGGGCTGAGGTCTCGGTGCGCGGCAACAACGACAAACTGGAGGCTAACAGCAACGCGTATTATGCATTCAGGGTCAAAAAAGGTGTCAAGGTGTTGGTAATTGATGGCGATCGGAATGACTTGCGGGCTGTCGACTCTGAGACATATTCGTTGCAGTTTATGCTGCATCCCAATCTGGAACGTGCCGGAGCAGGCAGCGAAAGATATTTTCGCACATACATGGCGCCTCCCGTTGTTACCAACAAATTGCCGCGCGCTGGCGAAACCGGCGAATATAGTTATGACAAATTCGACATGGTGATCATGGCCAACGTCAACCTTAATGGATACGAGTCAGATGATCGGGCCGCGCTTGAAAATTATGTCAAGGCCGGTGGGCACCTGATGGTGTTCATGGGTGACAATGTAGCCGAGCCTTCATCAATGAAGATATACAACTCGCTTGATATTATGCCATTGCGGCTTGATGCTGCACTGGGCGATATATTTAGCGACAAGTCTGAAGTTCACGGCATATACAAACCCGAGCACATTCAGCATGCGATTTTCAGCAAGATTATCACCAGCAAGAGGCTCGAAGAACACACTAAAGGTTCGCCAGCGTTTTCGAAGTATTTTGCCGCCGAACTGCGTGACAACAGCGAAATCATTACCTACCTTAATGCCAATGACGAACGCGATGAAAAACGCATAACCCAGATACCCTTTATGGCTGTCAGGAGTTGTGGCGAACGGGGCCTAGGCAAGACGATCATGTTTAACACCACTTGCGACAATGCTTGGGGCAACTTGACCAAAACGGATGTCGACGAGGTGTTCATCGTGATGCTTCACGAGACTATCTTGTACCTGTTGGCGATGGAGCAGTGGAACGTGACAGTGGGCGACGTAATTAGTCGCAACTATCAGCTGGATGCCAATTACCCGACCGAAGGCAACCTGTTTGTTTTGCCGCCGCAATCCGACAAGGTACTTGCGTTGGACTCTGAGCAGCTGGATAACAATCCTATCAACCAGAAACGTTGGTTCAGATGCATGTTCTCCGAGACTTACGCGCAGGGACGTGGTGAATTGCGAGTTGCAAACGCCATGGATGTTTTCGGTGTTAATGTTGCGCTGGAGGAATCTGATCTGGATTATGCCGATCCCGAGGCTCTTATTGTTAGATACGATGGCCTGAAAAGTGCCCGTATACTGCCGTGGGATTTTGGCACTGATGATGGCGGCATTGTCGAGCTAGAGGGCATTACGACATCGCCAGACAGCTGGAAGCTTCCACTGTTGATTATGGTGTGTCTGATGGCGATGGAGAGTGTTTTGGCGTTGTGGTTTGGCCGCAAATCGGCAAAATAAGACGCAATTACCGGGTTAAGCAATAAGCGAGTTTTTCGAAACAATTCTACTGGAGCAACCAGATATGAATTTCTTGGCCGATCTGAGCATAAAGACGTTTTTCGACAATTCCGTCACGCGATTCCTGTTTGGAGTCGGAGATGCTGAATTCAGCGACAAGGCAGAGCTGATCTTTCTGAACATGTTGCCGGCTTGGTTGTTGTTGCTGATTCTCCTGCCAGCGCTGTCTCTTGTGATATTGCTGTATTGCAAAGAGTCGCGCAATGCGGGTAGAGTCTCCAAGGGCATCATGGCGACGATGCGGATACTGGTGTTGTTACTGGTTTTGCTGGTATTCATGGAGCCGACAATCAAGTCGGTTAAGAGCGAAGAACGCCTGCCTACTATCGTAATTGCTATTGATACGTCGTCGTCGATGAACATCATCGACGAACAACTTTCTGACGAACAGGCCAAGCAGCTTGCTGCTCAAATCGGCACTACCGCTGACCAGGTGCTTAAGTCTTTGAGTCGCTTGGATCTTGTTAAGCAAGCGCTCACGCACAAAGACTTTCTTGCTCGACTCAAAAGTATGGGCGTCGTTAAGCTCGTTAGGTTTGACGGCAAGATTCATTATGAAGAAGATGGTGAAGACGGCGAAAAAGATTCGGGTGCGCTAGACCAACGTATTAAAAATCTGGCCGCCGACGGCACCGACACCAACATAGCCAAATCTTTGAGCGAGATCATGGAGGCGACGCGTAGTGACTACAAGGTTGCCGCAATCATAGTTATTTCTGATGGTCGCGATACGGTTGACGCAGCCCAGGCGCTGAAGGATCGTCAGGACATCGAAAAGACCCTGCGCGCGCCAGGCAGCGACCTCAAAATATTTACAATCATGGTTGGCGATACGACTCCGCCCAAGGATATCATTGCTCGTGGCGTCAAAGGTCCTTCCAGAGTTAGCGTCGAAAGCCCTATCAGGCTTGATTTGTGGTTTACGCAGATAGGCTTTAAGGAAGGCGAAGTCGAATACGAGATCAGAGCGACTAATATTGATACCAAGCAAACCAAAGTTGTTGTTAACATAAAAGACAAGAAAACGCGGTTTAAATTCGGACTTACCGACTTCCTGAAGGAAGGCGAGATCAGCAAGGAAATCAAGGAAACGAAAATAGTCATGCCAGAGGGCACAGGTAAGTGGCTATATAACATAA
>CAYSUZ010000118.1:0-5483 GCA_964434335.1 uncultured Planctomycetota bacterium
TTGCGCGAATCAGGCCTGAAGTCTGGCGATCCGGTTTTCAAAAAGGCAAAAGTGTTCGTCAAAAAATGCCAGAACATTGATGGCAATCCTTATGATAAGAAGAACGCTGAGAAAATAGATAAGATTCATGATGGGGGTGTGCGCCACGATCCGCGAGGCAGCAAGGTTAAGTCGACCTCGAAAGTTGAGGGCAAAACCAATATGCCCAGTTACGGCAGCATGACTGCGGCGTTTCTCAAGTCGATGCTTTTTATGGGCGAGCCAAGAGACAGTGACCGTTTGCGGCAGGCCTTCAACTGGATCGCGAAGAACTACACCTTCGAACGCAACCCCGGTTTCACGAGCAAAAATAACAAAGACAAGCAGGGCCTGTATTATTACTACAATACGATGAGCAAGGCGCTGTTGATGTACGGAGCGCACATTATCATTACGCCCGACAGTAAACGCCATAACTGGTCGCTCGAACTCTCCGACAAGCTTTTTTCGCTTCAGCGCGAAGACGGATCCTGGATTAACCAATATGAAGCGCGCTGGTACGAGGGCAATCCATCGCTGGTGACGAGTTACTGCATTATGGCATTGTCGAATTGTCGCAAGGAAATGCTCGAACAGCAATCGGCGGTGCTCAATGCTAAGCTCGAACGCTTCAACATCAAACGCCAGCTGGAGGATGTCGAGGTGAAAGCGGCGACTGGACAGGTGGGCGAGAAGGAAGCGAGCAAACTCAGAAAAGATATCGAAAAGAAGATTGGCCGCTTAACCCGTCGTATTGATATGATTGAAGCAACACTGATATTTGAATAAAAATTACCGCGTTTTCGGTGAGTGCGGGCTTGGCTTATGTCTGGCCCGCACTTGCCATTAAATAATTCTTGGGAACGACATCATGACGAAAAAAGAAACCGAAAAGAGAAAACTTGGCGTATGGCTCATCGGAGCCTACGGCGCAGTGGCGACTTGTGTAGTCGCCGGAATAGAAGGAATCAAAAAGGGGCTGGTCTCGAAGGCGGGGCTTGTGACCGAGTTGCCGCAGTTTGCCGACATCGATCTGGTTGCGCTGGATGAACTAGTTTTCGGCGGTTGCGACGTGCGCCGTGACAGCTTAGTCGATGCCGCATATCGTCTTCACAAAACTTCGAACCTGATCGGGCGCGACGTTTTGGATGCTATTAAACCCGAACTCGAAAAAATAGACGCGCGCATTGTCGGCGGCGTTACGATAAATTGTGGCCAGGCTGTTGAGGAGTTCGCCGAGTCTTCGACGCTGCACAATGGCGTACCGTTGGTAGCGATGATCGCCGAGATACAAGAAGCCCTTGCTGCATTCAAACAGGCTAATGATCTTGACGAAGTAGTTGTGGTTAACCTTGCATCTGCCGAGGCGTTTTCGCGCCGTATGGCGGAACATGATGACATCGGTGCGCTTGCGGCGTGCCTGAGCAATGACGACAAAGAAAAATTTTCTTCGGGTATTATCTACGCCTATGCTGCGATAGATGCGGGGCACCCGTATTTGAACTTTGCTGCGTCGATCAGCGAGGAGATACCGGCGATTACCCAGCTTGCTTGCGAGCGGGGCGTGGCGCACATGGGCAAGGACGGCAAAACCGGCGAGACGTTGGTTAAGACCGTACTTGCGCCGATGTTTGCGGCGCGCAATCTAAAAGTGATGTCCTGGATCAGCCACAACATTTTGGGCAATCGCGATGGTGAGGTGTTGGCCAATCCGGAAAGCGCCCGCGAAAAACTCCGCAACAAGGGCGAGGTTTTGAGCAACATTCTTGGTGACGACGAGGTTGATTCGCAGGTGCGCATTGATTATGTGAAATCCCTTGATGACTGGAAGACGGCCTGGAATCTGATTCACTTCAACGGATTTCTTGATACTAAGATGATCATGCAATTTATCTGGCAGGGATGTGACAGCGCTCTGGCGGCGCCGCTGGTATTGGATCTGGCTCGATTGCTCGACCATGCTCAGCATGCGGGTCTTTCGGGGCCACAGCGGCATTTGGCGTGTTTCTTCAAATCGCCCACCGCTGTCGACGAACAGGCCTTTGCGCAACAGTTTGAGATGCTTATGGATTATGTAGGGTCTTACCGGACACAAGAGAGATAAGTTACGCATGACAATAATTTTACTGTTAGCATGACAGGCATAGCGGGTATTCTTTGTGTGAGATTTTAATTGACCTTGCGCAAAGTCCCGATACAATAATGCTTAAGCGAATAAGTGGTAATGGCTTTAATTGATTATTGAGGGTGGAGATGAGCGCCGAAAACTCCAAATACCAACTCGAAGTCAGCACGCAGGGCGAAACATTGCTGATGGAGCTGATGGATGGCGAAAAACAGGTTAGCAGTGTTGAATTCAGCCCGCATACCGTTTACGTAGGCGGTACTCCGGTTTCCGCCGCGCGTGTGGGCGGAATGCTGCGGCCTGACAACTGTGAAAATCAGTTTTTTGAAAAAGGCATCACAGAACATTTCGACAACCTCATGGCTCTGGCCGAGAAATATCTAGCCCGGGCCGACATCCCATATGTTGTGGTTCACGGCAATCTTTTTTTGTATGCCAAAGCAGGTTTTGTGCCTTGCTTTTATCACTCGATGGCGACGATTCCGACCGATCACGCGCTTAAAGCCAAAAAACATTTTGCCGTACGCAAATTTGCCGAATCAGACCGCGAGGCAATGGAGTCTTATCGTAAAAGATTCTTGCGTTATTTGCCGCGTCTGTTAAGTTACCAAGATATCCGCGATGAGAACATCATCGTCATCGAAGGCGAAGGCGGCGAGATGCTGGGATACGCGCGAGCCAAGACCCAGACTTCTGATTGGTGGGGCAAGGTTTACGTAACCGAACTCGCAGGCAGCAGTCCGGCGGTGATGGAAACTTATCTGCGCGTATTTGCAGATATGGCGCAGGAAGTCGGGGCCGAGGCACTGTACTTCCCGTTTTCACCGCTTCACCCCTTTAGCCGCATTTGTATGCAGTTTGGCGGGCGGGCGATGGCGATTGGGCCGACGCGTGATATGACTAAAGACGAAGAACTGGTCAAAATACTTGACCTAAGTGGTTTTCTTTCGTGCCTGGCACCGGAGTTGGAAAACCGGTTGCAAAAGGCTGGCACTACTCGCTGGCGCGGTAACATATACTTCCGCACCGACAGAGACCTTGCCGCGCTCGAGATCGACGGGCCGGATGTTTCGGTCGGGGGAGTGCGAAGCGGCACTACGATGGCGTGTATGCTGGCAATGCCCGAAGACCTTCTGACACAGTTGCTGTTTGGTTTTCGGAGCTTCGAAGACCTCGAAGACGAGCCTAGTGTTTCGTATTCAATGCGTAGTCGTGAAATATTACGGGCTCTGTTTCCCGCGACGTTGCCGGGATCGCAGTGCGATTTCGATTTGTTCGTAGAACAGTTTTCGTCGCGTGGTACATTTTGTCCTGAGGCATTAGCGAAAATTTCAGCAGCGCAACTAATCTGATAGGCGCGGGAATTGTTATTCCCGCTAGAGGCGAAAATTCCCATATATTTCAAAAAAACGAAATAAACGGGAATGGCGCATCGCCTTGTTTTGCATGATGTTAAGTTGCGCTTGGATTTTGGTACGTGGTTTGCATATCCCTCCCCATAACCGCCTGTTGGTAACAGGTTGTTGAACAGGAATGCCTTTCCTGCGGGAAAGGCGGAACTGGTCAAGCGTGTTTTTTTGATAAGGGTCTATATCTATTTTTTTTGGGTGGAGGGCCATAATGGGTAGAAAAAAAGTGTTTACTACCGGCCAAGTAGCAAAAATTTGTAACGTTACAACTCAAACCGTTACAAAGTGGATTGATTCAGAACGCCTCGAGGGTTACCGCATTCCGGGTTCAAAAGCCCGTAGGGTTACCCGCGAGAACCTGATTCAGTTTATCGTGGATCATAATATTCCGACTGATTTTTTTGCCGATGAGAAATACAAAGTTCTGATCGTCACCAAGTCGGCCAAAGTGGTCAAGGAGTTAAGCGGTTTTCTAAGCGACGATACGCGTTTTGTCGTTCAGGCTACCGGAGACCCCTTGAGTGCTGGGCTGTTGATAGCCACACAAAAACCTGAGGCTGTCCTAATCGACACCGATGAATTTAACGTAAATGTCAAAGAAGCGATCGGGCTGTTTGGCGCGACCGAGTCCCTTGATGCCGTTAGTTTTGTGGCGCTGTCAGGTATGGAAGGCAAAAAGACCGACAAGCAGGCTCGCCGTCAGGTGGGCGCTGAGAGACGGTCGGAGTTTGTCTCGCTTGGATACGAAGCAATGATCCTGATGCCAGCTGATGTCAAAGCATTCTTGAAAGTGATTCACAGGCTGCTAGGCTTGAATTAAGCCACTACCTATGCTCAAACGATTGATTGCCCGTTTTCGCCGTTGTGCGGAGACGGGCAATCTTCTTTGTATGGCGATTTGTGATGCGTGGCGAGTACTTCTTTTTGCTTTTATTTCTTTGCCTGTCTGCTACGTTATTTCGCGGAACAGCGCGTCCGAGCCGATTATTTGACCGCTTCGGCTGGTTACCATGTGTTCAGAAACTACTATCGTTTTTGCCTCGCCCTTGTTGTTGATGATTTTGATCGGGGCATTGTTGACGCGGCCTTCGCGTTGGAGTGTGGCGAGGTACGCATCGCGCTTTTCGGTGTCGACCCACATATCAAGCACCTTCTGGCTTGTGATGTCGATTGGTGAATCATAGCCTAGTATCCGTGCGCCCGCTGGGTTGATGAAGATTATGTTGTTGCTTTCGCTGAAACGAGCGTAGCCTTCGGTTGTTTCGTTGAATAGGCGTCGATAGCGGTTGTCGGCCTTTTCCACCGCACGTTTGCTCAGTTCGCGTTCAGAGACATCTTTGAGTATAGTGGCGATGCCGTAGGGGTTGCCGTCCTGATCGAGTTTTACACGGCTGTAGGCTTCGAGGTATGCATGTCGGCCATCACGCTTGATTGCCAGTATCAGGTAATTGTTCATTTCGCCGGTTTTGGTGATCAGCGCGAGAAACTGCTCGAAACTTTCTTCTTTGCGATAGTGCTTGCGGATGTTTTTGCCTATCAGCTCTTCGGGTGCGCCGTATCCCAGCAGTTTGGCACCTGCTTTGTTGATGCTGGCGATCTCGCCATCCATCATGGTAAACAAAAGTCCTTCGGAGATAACTTCAAGGACTTCGGTGGTGTCGAAAAATTCCTGAATATCTTTCATGTGTTTTGATCCTATTCGTTTTCGTTATCCTGTGGATTCTGTGCGATTATAAACCATTTGTCCTTCTACGAAAGTATACTCGACTCGGAAGCGCCCATCAATTACGCAAATGTCGGCATCTTTCCCCTCCGCAAGCGAGCCTTTCTTATCGAAAATGCCCAGCATCCTCGCCGGATTTTCCGAAGCCATCTTGATCGCGTGCGCCATGCCTATCCCCACTTTTTCGGCGAGATTGCGCACGCCTTGG
>CAYSUZ010000119.1:0-5435 GCA_964434335.1 uncultured Planctomycetota bacterium
GGGCCAGTGCGACAAAGTATCACGCTACCTGCACCTGCCCGTGCAGTCAGGTTCCGACCGCGTTCTCAAAGCAATGAAGCGCGGCTACGACCTTGAGCATTACCTCGACCTGCTCGACTATGCACGTCGAGTTGTTCCCGATATAGAAATCGCTTCCGATTTTATTGTCGGTTTTTCTGGCGAAACCGACGAAGACTACGCCCAAACCCGCGCGCTCGTGCAGCGTGCCGACTATCTAAATTGTTTTGTTTTTAAGTACTCGCCTCGCCCCGGCACTGCCGCCGCGAATATGCCTGACGACGTGCCGCTCGAAGAAAAAAAACGACGCAACAACGACCTGCTTGCCGTGCAGCAAGAAATCAGCCTGTGTCGCCGTAACGCGCTCATCGGTTGTACGCTCGAAGTTCTCGTCGAAGGTCCCAGTCGCAAAAAACCCGAGGTTGCCATCGGTCGCAGTACGCATAATTTCATCGTTCACTTTGAAACGCCCGATATGACGCCGGGCCGTTTTGTTGAAGTCGAAATCACCCACGCAACCCCGCTGACCGTCAGCGGACGGCTTGTAACACGGGAGAAAATATGAACAAAAAAGCCCTCGAAGCGCTCCTGCAAGAAGTGCGCGACGGCGCGACTGGCATTGACGAGGCGTTGAACCGTCTCAAATTGTTGCCGTTTGAAGAAACCGAATTTGCGACTATCGACCACCATCGAGAAATACGCTGCGGTTTCCCTGAGGTCATTTTTTGCCAGGATAAGCGAGCCGAAGATATCTTGGGCATAGCGCGAATACTCTACGAAAAAAGCGGGCGCCTGCTCGCCACGCGCATTGCTCCGGAAGCCGCCGCTGTGGTCCAAAAAGAAATCCCCTCCGCGATATACTGCGAATGCAGCCGTACGTTGACGGCATCGCGCGAGAAAATCGAGCAGACCGGACTCGTCGTAATCGTGAGCGCCGGAACTTCCGATCTGCCCGTTGCCGAAGAGGCGCGGGTTACCGCCGAGATCATGGGCGCAAAAGTTGAGACGATTACCGACTCCGGCGTGGCCGGAATCCATCGTCTGTTGAGCAAAACTAAACGCCTGCGAGCCGCGCGCGTTGTCGTGGCTGTCGCTGGAATGGAGGGCGCGCTCGCCAGCGTTGTCGGCGGACTGGTCGATGTGCCGGTGATCGCCGTGCCAACTAGCGTTGGTTACGGCGCGAGTTTTGGCGGCATTGCCCCGCTGCTGACTATGCTTAACTCTTGCGCTGCGGGGGTTTCGGTGGTAAATATCGACAATGGTTTTGGTGCCGGATATACGGCGGCCTTAATAAATTCATTGCCAGAAAGGACGAGCGATGAAACCCAAGAAAAAAACTAACAAGAAGCAAGCGTCTTTGCTGCCCAAAATACCCCGAAGAAAAAAAGGTGCGCACAAGGGCGATTTTGGTCACGTATTGGTTGTCGCGGGTTCCACCGGCATGACCGGTGCGGCCTGCCTTGCCTCGACCGCGGTTCTGCGCGCGGGCGCGGGCCTGGTTACGCTGGCTGTTCCCAACTCGTTGCTGCCGCTGGTGGCAACGCCGATGCGCTGCGTGATGACGCTGCCCTGTCGCGAGACTCACGGCGGCTGCTTTGCCAAAGACGCTGCCGAGAGCCTGCTGCACTTTGCGCAGAAATGCGACGTCGTTCTTCTAGGTCCCGGCATTGGCCGCGAACAAGAAACTGCGGCGATGGCGCGCTGGATATTTACCACTGTCGAAAAGCCGCTGATCGTTGATGCCGATGCGCTGAACGCCATCGCGGAATACCCCGATGTTTACGAAAAAATTCCCGCGGGCCGACCCACTATCCTCACGCCGCACCCCGGCGAGATGGCGGGGTTGTGTTTATGCACTACGAACAAAGTCCAGAAAGACCGAGAGCATTGCGCGGCCTCATTTGTCAAGAACCAGCCCTTTACGCTGGTTCTCAAAGGCCACGATACCGTCGTTGCCGAACGTGAAAATCACTGGATAAATAATACCGGCAATCCGGGCATGGCCACTGCCGGTTCCGGCGACGTGCTTAGCGGCGTGATCGCGGGGCTGATAGCGCAGGGTTTTTCGGCCTTCGATGCCGCGCGGCTTGGCGTGCATATTCATGGGTTGGCGGGCGATATCGCTGCTGCGGACTTCGGCGAGATTTCGATGACGGCTGACGATATTCTGGCGTGTTTGCCGGAAGCATTTATGCAATATATGGGCGAGAAAAAATGAAAGACATTCGAGTAGGCATTGGTTACGACATACATCGCCTCGTCGAGGGCCGCGAAATGTGGCTGGGCGGGGTTTCGGTTAAATCGGTTACCGGTGCGTTGGGGCACTCCGACGCCGACGTGGTGCTGCACGCGATCTGCGACGCGATGCTTGGCGCAACGGGCCAGGGTAACATCGGCGGGCACTTTCCCGATACCGACGTCGCTTACAAAGGCGTGCGCAGCAGCGAACTGGTTACCAGCGTCTATCGCTTGATATCGGCACGAGGCTGGCGCGTTATCAACCTCGATGTCAACGTTCATCTCGAAGAACCCCGCATTGGCGGCTACCTAAAACGCATGGCACAGGTGATCGCTGAGATGCTGGAAATAGAAACTGATCGCGTCAACCTAAAGCCTCGCACGGGCGAAGGCCTCGGCGAGATCGGCCAAAGCGAAGCAGTCGCCGCGCAGGCGGTTATCCTTGTTGCGCGAGATGGCGAGGAGGCGGGCGATGAATAGGGCTATCGTTTTATTGTGTCTCGTAGTCGTGGCGGCGGGTTTTGCGGGCTGTGCAATCGAACCTGACAAGGGCCTGCCCCTGGAGCCGAAATTCTTTAGCCGCGACGATTCTTTCATGGCAACACTGCGGCTTGCAAATGCGCTTGATGGTCGTTGCGCCGATGCCGCAACGCAGAAATGGCTCGACGAAATTGTCGAGCGTGTCGAGGCGGCAATACCGGAACGCCATATTGCGCCGTGCAATATCAGCGTAACCCTCGCCAACTCCCGCGACGTGGGATTGTTTGTTTTTGGCGACGGTCGCATAGTTCTTACGCGCGGGCTTCTGGCGCGTGTTATCAGCGAAGACGAACTTGCTGCGCACATCGCTGCCGGAATCGCGCATATTACCCTCGCGCAACGTCCTGTCGCCTGCGATAAAACCGATCCGCGCAAGGCCCTCGCACAGAAATTTACCGCCGCGCAGGAACGCGCCGCATTGGAGCGAGCGGTGTTCTATCTCTCGCGGAGCGAAAAATACAATCCGTATGCGGTCTGGGGCATCGCGTATTCTTTTGAAAAAAGCGAGTCGTGGGCGGCGGCGCATCCGCTGCCGAAGGGCGGCTCGGCCCTGATCAACAAATACGTCAACGAGCGCTTCCCGGAGTTCCGCGAAAAGGTCAAACAGACCCCGCTGCCCGAAAGAATTAAAAAGATTGTTGAGAGTCAGGATTCGTATTTCGGGGAGTTTGCCAAAGCAGATAAACTGCTGTCTGCGTGTCTCGCAAGCAAAGAAAACATGGACGCGCAAACGCTGGAGGCGGCGCTGGGCCACTATGACAAAGCGATAAGCGTTGCTGAGGCCGCAGGCGACCTGCCCGCGATTTTCCTGGCCAGGCGCGGAGTAGCGCGCGCGATGTTGGGGCGTGTGCGCAACCTGCCCGCGATGACCAACACTGCGCAGGACGACTTTGGCCGTGCCAAACGGATCGACCCCGACTGCTATTGGTCGCGTTTGTATCGTGGAATATATTATTTGGAGACGAAGAAATTCTACGGCCCTGCCCGCGACGAACTGCAACGTGCAATTAATCTCAATCCTAAAATTGAGCAGCCAGGCGTGCCGTATTATTTTATGGCGCGGCTCTATGATGACTCCAGCAATCCCTCCTGCAATCCCGCGCGTGCCGAGGAATTTTACAAAAAATATATTTCGATCGAACCCCAGGGCGTTTACGCCCTCGCCGCTAAGCAGCGCCTCAATGACATCACTCCCTGATTTAGCCCCTAATAAAAAACCATAGGAAAACGGCCGCTGGAGAGTAGCGGCCGTTTTTTAGAGAAGGATATTTGGGGGTTACATGTTGAGTTTTCTTCTAATTACGCCAGCCGTGAAGGCCAAGCCCGCGCCGAGGATCACTATCGTGCTCGGTTCGGGAATATTTTGCGTCGGTACCATGCTTGCGACTTCGAGAATGTCGTTGCCGCAATCGATCGTGAAGTGCACATCGAATTGCGTGATCTCATGACCGATATCCGCGAGACTGATCGCGGTTTCGATGATGAATGTGTCGGTGCCGTTGCCTTCAAGGTCGCCAGCGTTGGCATATATCATGGATGCGTTGGCGACGAAAATGCCGCTTTCAATTGTAGAAGGACCATTTGCCGGTATGCCGACCGAACCGTTGGGCAGTGACCAATCGGGCATGTAGAATAGTTGACCGATGTTGCCGGGGTGCGTGCCGAGGCCGAACTCGTATCCGTCCTCGCCGGTGGAACCGTCGTTGTCGAGATTTAGGCCGATGTCGCCTGCGAAGTAGTGGCGATTGTAAAGACTGTCAACGCCTTCGGGCGGCATTGAGAGGACGACAGCGATATAAATATAGTCGTCATCGGTGTCAACGTAGAGCGCTTCGATGTCGAAGGTCTCGCCGCCGTGTGGGTATGGATTGCTGCCGGTGTGGTTGCCTTCGTCCCACGCGGCAGTTGCACTGCTCGGCTGCCAGTTGGAAAATGGTGTTACGCCCCAGTCCGACAGGTCGCCATCAATTGTATAGGCGTTGGCCAGTGTCGATGCGAACAGGAAGATAGCGGTGATGGTCAGGATTGTTTTTGCTGTTTTGATATTTGAATTTCTCATGATGACCCCAAAAATTTACCCATAGCATTTTTCGATTTGGGCGACTCGCCCAACATTAACGCCAGTAAAATAGCAGGCCCCGTGCCAAAAATGAATATTTAGCGTAACATGCCTTTATTCATGGTGTTGCGTAGGATGAGGGTGCTTGGTTTGGTGCTGGTTTTTGGGGTGTGTTGTTCCCTGTGGGGATGTTTTTGAGCACGCAATCCCTATTCTGGCTCAAAAACAATACAGGCGGCGTCTCTTTTTAGAGTCGCCGCCCGCATGCTTGGAAGTTGGATTATGTTTAATCTGTTGTTGGTTGTGTTTGGGTTAATTCGTTGATTCTTGTTTCTATCTGGGTCTTGTGTTCGGGATTGATTTTTGGGTTCGCAATGGCCAGCTTGTAATACGTGCGCGCCATATCGTTTAGTTTCAGCGCTTCGCAGATAAAACCGAGCCGCGCAGGAATAAGATAGTAGAGATCATTTTTGTGATCGGTGTCGCGTTGCATGATCTTGAGTATCGTAAAGGCCTCAAGGAAATACCCGTTGGTCGCAAGAAAGAGCGTGCTGTTGAGCTTGTTCTTGATGGTTTCCGG
>CAYSUZ010000120.1:0-3712 GCA_964434335.1 uncultured Planctomycetota bacterium
CGATGCTTACGAGTATGTCGGAAAGGTATTCGGTCAGAAAGCGCAGTACAATGAGTCCGGCGAAGATCAGAGCCGTTATTCCGAGCAGCGACACCTTGGCGTCGTTTGCGAGGGAGTCGTTTTCAAGTGTGTCAACGATTCCCTTTAGCAGATACGGCGTGGCTAGCTGCGCATTAGCGACTATCACCAATAGCAACAAAGCCAGAATAGACTTGCCGAGATAGGGCCTCAGATATGACAGCAGCCGCTTGGACAGGCGCAGATCAAAAGCTTTGCCCAGCGATTCGTCTTCGAAATATCCTTTTGTGTCCTGGCCTCTCATGTCATTCTGTTTGTCCGAGTGAGTCTTCGAGTTGTTGGCGCTGGAAAGTGTCGGCGTAGAAGCCGCCAAGTCGCATAAGATCCTCGTGCTGCCCCTGTTCGATTATCCTACCGTCTTTTAGGACAATAATGTTCTGTGCAAAGCGGATGCTGTTCATGCGGTGGGAGATGATGATGCTGGTGCAGTTGTGCATCACCGCTCGCAGGCCGCGTGTGATTTGTTCTTCGGTGCTTGTGTCGACGCTGGAGAGCGCGTCGTCAAGAATCAGTATTCGCGGGTTGCGAATTATCGCTCGCGCGATGGTTACGCGCTGTTTTTGCCCTCCCGAAAGATTGATGCCGCGTTCGCCGAGCAATTGCTCCGATCCGTCGGGGAACGATGCCATGTCCGCATCGAGGTGAGCGATTTTTATTGCGCGGCGCAGTGCGTCATCGTCGGCATCGGGCGCGCCATATTTAATATTGTCTATGATGCTTTCGGAAAATAAGAAAGTTTCTTGCGGTACAAAGCCTATGGCCTGACGCAGGTCATCGAGCTTAATGCGTGTAACGTCCTGTCCGTCGATGAAAAGCTGTCCTTCGCCGACTTCGTAAAGCCGGGCTATCAGCCGCGCCAGCGTGCTCTTGCCGGAGCCGGGCGGGCCGACGATGGCGAGTGTGCTCGTGCTGGGCACGTGCAAATTGATATCGCAAAGCACTTGTGCGTTTGCGCCTTTGTAGGTGAAATTGAGGTTGCGCAGTTCGATCTCGCCGCGTGGGTCTTTCAGGGCCACAGCGTCTGGTGCATCGATGATCGTCGGAGCCTCGTTCATGATGTGATTTATGCGCTTCATGCTTGCGTCGGCCTGGCCCAGAATCACCACGACCCAACCGACAGCCATCATTGGCCAAAAGAGTATAGCCACATATTCCTGCATCGCGTAGAGATCGCCGATTTGCATCTCGCCCGCCATGATGCTGTTGCTGCCGACCCAGTAGATGATAACCATGGAGGCATTGACGACGCAGAACAGCAATGGCCTGAACAGTGAGCGGAGCTTGGCGAGCGCGACATTTTTGGTGGCGTAGTCGCGATTGAGTTCGCGAAATTTTTTGCATTCGCTTTCTTCGCGCACGAAAGCCTTAATCACGCGTGCGCCGGAATAGTTTTCCTGACAGGCCGTGCTGATGTCGCTGAATTTAGCTTGGATTTTTTCGAAACGGCGCTTGATGGGTTTGCCGAATAAGTAGGTTAGTATTGGCAATATCGCTAGCGGCAAAAGAGCCTTGAGCGTTAAGGCTGAATTTGTCCATAGCATTAGCGCCAGCCCGCCTGTCATCAGGAAAATCACGTCGCACATAATCAGAATGCCCATGCCTGTGGCCATGCGTACTGCGTTGAGGTCGTTGGTGCCGCGCGCCATCAGGTCGCCGGTTTTGGTGCGATCATGGAACGATGCGGGCAGGCGTATGATGTGGTTGAAGTAGTCGACGCGCAGGTCGTTTTCGAATTTGCGCGCGTTGCCGAACATCAGGGTTCGGAAGATAAAGTTAGTGATTCCGCGCGAAAGGCCCGCGACTAAAATCGCGGCTACCAAAAGCGTGATGCCGAGTTGGGGAGTGTAATGAGTTATATCGACAAAGGCCTTGAAGGGGCCGAATTTGGCGGCGATGTTTTCAAGCGTGCCGGTGTCGCGGATTGTTTCGAGCGAGTTAATACCGGCTCGGATGATTTGGGGCAGCGCGAGTTGTAAGGCATCGGTTAGCAAGAGGAAAAACGCCCCTAGCATTAACCTGCCTTTGTATTTGCGC
Source organism: uncultured Planctomycetota bacterium (assembly GCA_964434335.1). Classification (GTDB taxonomy): domain Bacteria; phylum Planctomycetota; class B129-G9; order B129-G9; family B129-G9; genus JAUWEX01. Next base: position 2,113 of record CAYSUZ010000120.1, read on the forward strand.
AAATACCTTTTCGCGGTCCAAAGATTCTTAAACATGATAATAGCCGTTATTGCCTACGATTGCTCTTGCCCTTCTTCCTCTTCGGTGATGTGGTATGTGCAGAACTCGCCGCACATCGTGCAAACGTCGGGAAGATTCGAATGTGTTTGCTGTCGTACGTTTTGGGCTTCGATGGGATCCATGCACTCTTTTATCATTGAGTCCCAGTCGCGTGCCTTGCGCTTGCGGGAAAAATCATCGTCCCAGTCGCGTGCTCCGGGCAGGCCGCGTGCGATGTCGGCGGCATGGGCCGCTATGCGCGATGCTATTACGCCTCGCCGCACATCGTCCTCGTCGGGCAGTCCAAGATGTTCGGAGGGCGTGACGTAGCACAGGTAGTCAACGCCTGCGCTGGCCGCGATTGCTCCGCCGATTGCTCCGGTCAGGTGGTCGTAGCCGGGCGCGACGTCGGTGACGATTGGTCCTAGCACGTAGAATGGCGCGCCGTTGCAGAGTTTTTTCTGCATCTTAACCTGTGCGACTATTTGGTCCAGCGGCACGTGCCCCGGACCTTCAATTATTACTTGTACGCCTGCCGCGATAGCGCGTTTGGCGAGACCGGCCATTACCATAAGCTCGCCCAGTTGCAGGTCGTCCATCGAATCGGCCAGACAGCCCGGTCTGAAGCCATCGCCCAGGCTCAGCGTTACGTCGTGCTCGCGGGCGATGTCGAGTATTTCATCGAAACGTTCGTAGTAGGGGTTCTCCTGCCCGTGGTGGCGCATCCATTCTGATGTGAACGTTCCGCCGCGACTAACAATACCGGTTATGCGTTCGCTTGCGCGGGCTTTGTCGGCCAGTTCGTGCGTTACGCCGCAGTGCACGGTGATGAAGTCTACGCCATCCTCAGCGTTGTTGATTATGGCCTGCATCATCGAGTCCGATGTCATATCCATCACCTTTTGGTGATCGGTGACGGCGCGAACCGCCGCTTCGTATATCGGTACGGTGCCGATAACCAACGGCGAGGAGGCGATGAGGCTGCGACGGATGTTGCGTACATCGCCGCCAGTGCTAAGATCCATGTATGTGTCGGCTTTGGCTGCTTCGGCGACGCGGAGCTTGCGTATTTCGCGGTCGAGATCCACCAGGTCGGGTGATGTGCCGATGTTGGCGTTTACTTTTACGCTGAGACCTTCGCCGATGCCGCAGTTGGTGCGATTGGTGCGGTTAACGTTTGCCGGTATTGCGAGGGTTCCTTTTGCTATTCGTTCGCGTAGGATTTCCGGTCGGACGTTTTCCTTGGCTGCGACTTCTTCCATCTCCGGCGTTACTTTTCCTTGTCGTGCTTTTTCGAGTTGTGTCATTAAATCTTTCTCCGGTTCTTGGCGTGTCATGTTTTTGTTTTCTTCGAGTCGAAGCCCCGCCGGGCGCGCGTTTTGGCGCAGTCTTTCTTGTGCTGGCTGTGGCTGGTCGTGTTGCAGTGCGTGTTGTTGCCGTGGTTGGCCGGAACGTTTTTCTTGCGGGCCTGGCTGGACGCTCTGGCGATTTTGTCGCGGCGATGGATCGTCGGCTGCCGAGGCGCTTCTTAGGCGGCCCTGCCAAACGTTTCTTTGTTGTT
>CAYSUZ010000120.1:3812-5430 GCA_964434335.1 uncultured Planctomycetota bacterium
GTCGTAGCCCTGCGGATTGTTTTGACCGGGCGCTCTGGCGATTTTGTCGCGGCGATGGATCGTCGGCTGCCAATGCGTTTCTTCGGCGGCCCGACCAGACGTTTCTTTGTTGTTCCGCTTGTGTACGTCCTTGTGGTTGCTGGTCGCGCAGTTTTTCGTGTACTGGTTGCCGTTGGCCGAGTGGTTGTCGTAGCCCTGCGGATTGTTTTGACCGGGCGCTCTGGCGATTTTGTCGCGGCGATGGATCGTCGGCTGCCAATGCGTTTCTTCGGCGGCCCGACCAGACGTTTCTTTGTTGTTCCGCTTGTGTACGTCCTTGTGGTTGCTGGTCGCGCAGTTTTTCGTGTACTGGTTGCCGTTGGCCGAGTGGTTGTTCGCGTGGCTGTCGTAGCCCTGCGGATCGTTTTGACCGGACGTTCTGGCGATTTTGTCGCGGCGATGGATCGTCGGCTGCCAATGCGTTTCTTCGGTGGCCCGACCAGACGCTTCTTTGTTGTTCCGCTTGTGCGCGTTCTTGTGGTTGTTGGTCGCGCAGTTTTTCGTGTACTAGTTGCCGCTGGCCGAGATGTTGTTCGCGTGGCTGTCGTAGTCCTGCGGATCGTTTTTTTTGCGGGCCTGGCCGGGCGTTCCGGCGTTTTTGCGGCGGTATCGCGTTGGTTGCTGGTGCGTGCTCTGTCTATTGCCATGGCGGAATGTTGTTCGGACAGTTCGCGCAATAGTTCGATCTCGCGTGCTGTCAGTGGTCGCCATGCTCCGCGCGAAAGGCGGTGCAGTGTAAGAAATTCAATATTCGTGCGTTTGAGATGCTTGACGTGATTACCTACGGCGGCGAGCATTTTTTTGACTACGTGGTTGCGACCTTCGCGCACCACCAATTTGACGATCGCATCGCCGGTTTTGTAGCGTCGGGCGGTAACCTCTTCGGCAATAGCCGGGCCGCCGGGCAGGTATACACCGCTGCGCAGCGCGTCCAGCGCTTCCGCCGTCAGTCGTCCTTTTACGCGCGCGACGTAGGTTTTGCGTACGCCATAGCGCGGGTGGGTCAGGACGTTGGCCAGATCGCCGTCGTTGGTCATGATCAGCAGGCCGTCAGTGTCTTCGTCGAGGCGGCCCACCGGGAATATCCGCTCGCGTACGCCAGCCATCAAGTCGAGCACGGTTTTGCGGCCAAACGGATCGTTGGTGGTACACACGCAACCTGCGGGCTTGTTGAGCAGATAGTAGACGAGTTTCTGGCGCGGCAGGGGCTTGCCGTCGATTGTAATGGCCGAGATTTGCGGGTCGACCTTCAAGCCCATCTCGACGACTGTTTCGCCGTCGACGCGGACTCTGCCTTCGGTGATGATTTGTTCGCATTTGCGGCGGGAGGCGATCCCGGCGCTGGCGAGAATTTTTTGCAGTCTCTCAAGCATTCGATGTTTCCGTAGACGGAATGGTTCGTAATACACGCAAACGATCCGTCGTCGCAAGTTTGTATTCACCCAGGGTTGCGGGCAGCAGCAGCGACGTGAGAAGGCTGATGATGCCGACCGTCACGATCAGCTCCACCAGGGTGAAGCCTTGCTGGCGCTGCCCCGCCTGGCTCCGTCGTCTGCGGCGGCGCACAAATGCCAAGGGT
>CAYSUZ010000121.1:0-5398 GCA_964434335.1 uncultured Planctomycetota bacterium
TTGAAAAAAAGGAGTCGCTATGAAAGCATTATTTATCACCAGCGAAGCAACCCCTTTCGCAAAAACCGGCGGACTGGCCGACGTTTCTGGTGCGCTTCCCAAGCACCTGCAAGGAACCGGCTGCGATATATCGGTAATCATGCCCTATTACAAACAAGTAGCGGCGGGCAATTTCGACATCATCCCAACCGGCAGGACAATCTCGATCCCGATACGCGGTTCGATCATCACCGGCGAAATCCTCTCGGGACGACTGCCCGACTCCGACGTGCCCATCTATTTTATCCGTCAAGACAGCTATTACGACCGCGATGGCCTCTACGGAGAAATCGAAGGCGATTACCGCGACAACTGCGAACGATTTGTGTTCTTCGCGCGCGCTGCACTCGAGGCAATCAAGATATTCAACTGGGACATCGACATCATCCACTGCAACGATTGGCAAAGCGCACTCGTACCGATCTACCTCGCAACAACCCTCAAAAACGATCCGGCGATGGCAAAAATCGCCACACTTTTCACCGTACACAATCTCGCGTACCAAGGCCTGTTCTGGCACTTCGATATGGATCTGCTGGGGCTGGATTGGTCGTTTTATACACCGCAGTATCTTGAGTTTTACGGCAACATCAACCTGCTCAAAGGCGCAATGTTGTTCAGCACAATGATCAGCACCGTAAGCAAGCGCTACGCCAAGGAAATCCAGACTGCGGAATTCGGCTGCGGACTCGAAGGTGTGCTAAAAGGACGCAGCAAAGACCTCTTTGGGATAATCAACGGGATCGACTACTCCGTGTGGGACCCGGCAACCGACCCACTCATCCCGGCGAACTTCGACATCAACAAAATAGACGGCAAGGCAAAGTGCAAAAAAGCCCTGCAAAAAAAATGCGGGCTGCCGGTTTCGGATGCACCGCTGATTGGCTTTGTCGGGCGGCTGGCTGAACAAAAGGGACTCGACATCATCGCCAAAGTCATCGACAAGATCATGGCGATGGATTTGCAGATGGTCGTACTGGGCACAGGAGAACAAAAATATCACGATCTGCTCAAAAAGATAGCCAAGAAATATCCCAAAAAACTATCAGCTAACATTACTTTCAACAATCAACTCGCTCACGAAATCGAAGCGGGCTGCGATATGTTCCTCATGCCATCGCGCTACGAACCATGCGGCCTGAACCAATTGTATAGTCTCAAATACGGCGCAGTGCCCTTGGTGCGTCAGACTGGCGGTCTGGCCGATACGGTCAAACAATGCCATGCGTCCAAACTCAAAATCGGCGACGCCACCGGCTTCGCCTTTAAGCCATACAGTTCCACGGCTCTGCTCAATGCGATTAAAAACGCCGTAAAGATATTCGACGACCGGCGGGCGTGGAAAATACTGATGCACAATGGCATGAAAGAGGACTGGTCGTGGAATCGTAGCGCCAAAGAGTATCTCAAGTTATACAAGAAAGCGATTGACAAACACGCGAGCAAACTCACTCGCAAGCAAGCAAGGAGCGCATGACTAACAAAATCAATTTCAGTATCGTCATACATAACCATCAGCCGACAGGCAACTTCGACCACGTGATGGCGGCGGCCTACGACAAGGCCTATCTGCCGTTCATGGACATATTGGAGCGTTTCCCGGCAGTGCGGATAGGACTGCACATGTCCGGCTGTCTGCTGGACTGGATTGAGGCCAATCGTCCGCAATTCATCGACCGCATCGCCGCTTGCCTAGAGCGCAACCAAATAGAAATCCTGGCTGGCGGCTACTACGAACCAATTCTGACAATGTTGCCGGAACGCGACCGCATCGGCCAGATTCGGATGATGCGAGAATACATCAAAAAACGCTTTGGCGTCGAAGCGCAAGGGCTGTGGCTGACCGAGCGCGTCTGGGAGCAAGGCCTGGCGAGTTCGCTGGCGAAGTCCGGAATACGCTACACCCTCGCCGACGACACACATTTCCTGCACGCGGGCCTGGGCGAAAAAGACCTCAACGGCTACTACGTTACCGAGGACGAAGGCTGCGCGCTCAAGATCGCGCCTATCGCCAAACAACTGCGCTATCTGATTCCCTTCCGCAATCCCGAAGAGACGATCGAATATCTCGGCCAATTCGCAGATGAAAAAGGCACGGGCCTGCTGGTCTACGGCGACGATGGCGAAAAGTTCGGAGTCTGGCCAAAAACCCACGCTCACGTCTATGGCGAACGCTGGCTGGAGCGCTTCTTTGGCGCACTCTCCGACAACACATCATGGATAAACATGACGCTACCCGGCGAGGCGATGGAATCTCTGCCGTCGCGCGGCAAAATCTATCTACCGGATTCGTCCTATCAGGAAATGACCGAATGGGCGTTGCCAATCGCATCGCGCGGCCTATTTGAAGAAGCCCGCAAACTGGTCGACTCCAAGCCTGAGCTAGCTAACGCCCGGCAATTCCTCAAGGGCGGTTTCTGGCGCAACTTCAAGGCCAAATACGAAGAAACCAACGAGATGTACGCCAAAACAATATACGTCAGCAACAAAGTCGAAGCTCTGCCGCATGACTCGCAACAATACGACCACGCTCGCAAACTCCTCTACGAAGGGCAGTGCAATTGCGCCTTCTGGCACGGCGTGTTCGGTGGACTATACCTGCCGCACCTGCGCGCGGCGATCTATAAAAAACTCATCGAAGCCGAGGCTATCGCCGACAGCTTTGCGCCTGATCGATCTCTGCCTCATATCGAAGCACGCGACTATGATTTCGACTTCAACGATGAAGTCCTCGTGCAAACCGGAGCACTCAACTACGTCATCGCGCCCTCGAAAGGCGGCACAATCACGGAGATGGACGTGGTGAAAAAAGGCTTCAACCTGCTAGCCACTCTCAATCGTCGGCCCGAAACCTATCATTCCAAACTCGGCGAAAAACAAGACGACGAGGCCATCGCCAGCATTCACGACATAATTGAGAGCAAGGAAGAAGGGCTGGAAAAAATCCTGTTCTACGACACCTATCCACGTAAAACGCTCGTCGACCACATACTCGGCGACAACGCTGACGCGGGAAAATTCCTGCGCGGCGAGCTAGAAGAATTTATCGATTTCAAGAACATCCCCTATTCTGTCGATATGCCAAAACATGGGGGATCATCGATAGTTTTACGCGCGAATGGCCATGGGGATGTTGTTGGCAAGCCCTGCGATCTGACCATCGAAAAGAAATTGACTTTTCCACAGCCCGGGCATATGCTCGTTGGATACAAAATTATAAACCACTCCAACGAAACAGTCACCTTCAAGCTGGGAATCGAATTCAATCTGGCGATGCTGGCTGGTCACGCACACGACAGATATTACTACACATCGGAAACGGATAACGCTGGCGATCTCTCCGGAAACAATACCTATCCGGCGCTAACAACTATTGGCGCAGTCGATGAGTGGAGCGGGATACGTACCGGCATCGACACAACGCAGCCCGCAGAAGTTTGGACCGCTCCCGTCGAAACGGTCTCGGTCTCCGAGGAAGGCTTCGAGCGCCTCTAGCAAAGCTCGGCAATCATGTTGTTGTTCAAAGTTAAAATCGCCCCGGGGGAGCAGTGGCAAAACGAACTGCTACACCGAGTGGAAACAAAATAAATAAGGAGCGCAAAAATGAGCAGCGAATATCTGCACAAATCTGCAGATCGGACAAATGAGCAAAAAGCGGAAGAGTCAAAGCGCGATACTCCCCGCGAAATATATATAGACCACGGGCCGCCCTTGCCAAAACAATACGGCGTGGACAAGGTTCGTCTGCTCGTCCAGAATCCCACCACCATCACCGCACAATGGGAACTCAGCGGCGGCATCATCGGCACAATTCCAGAGGCAGGCGATACTCCGCAAAAACTTATCAAGCTGCTCGACCTCACGCGCGATTCATCGCTGGTGCATACACTCGACCCCTTCGCCGACAACTGGTGGTTCGGTGTCGAGCCTGACACACAGTATCGCGTTGATATCGGCGTCCGCGTTGACGGACGCGACGTCTGGCTATTGCAATCCAACATCGTCCACACGCCACGCAACACCGTCTCCGACGAAGTCGACGGCAAATGGATGATGCTTAACGAACAATTCCGGCAACTCCTGTTGCAAGGCGGCTTCTCCGACAAACGCTTTGTGGCACAACACCTCGGCGCAAGCATGGGTATAATCTCAAGCAGTCTGCTCAGCGAAGCGCTGTTTTCGGGCTCGCTGGTCAGCGGGCAAAACATATACGGATCTCTAAGTTCGATGACATTTGGAACACGCGGGAAAATATGACCGATCTAAACGTTCAAGGCCACATGGCAATAGTGCTGCACGCCCATCTTCCTTTCGTACGCCATCCCGAGTACGACCGATTCCTCGAAGAGGATTGGTTGTTCGAGGCGATTAGCGAAACTTATCTGCCGCTCATCCAGGTCTTCGACGGCCTCGTGCGCGATGGAATTAATTTTCGCGTTACGATGACGATCACGCCGCCGCTTTGCGAGATGCTCGCCGACCCGCTGTTGCAGCAGCGCTACATCGAGCACGGCGCACGCATGATCGAACTATGCGAAAAAGATGTAGAACGCACTAGGGCCATACCGGAATTTCACGAAACTGCGAAGATGTATCTCAAACATTTCCTTAAGGCACAGGACGTCTTCGAAAAACAATACGGGCGCAATATCCTCAACGCCTTCAGAAAATTCCAGGACCTCGGCGTCCTTGAAATAATCACCTGCACGGCAACTCACGGCTTCATGCCGCTGATCATCCGCAAAGAAGCCAAGCGCGCGCAGATCAAAGTAGCTGCGGACAATTACCGCAAGCACTTTGGCCGTTCGCCGCGCGGCATATGGCTGGCAGAATGCGGCTACGAACCGGGCGACGAAAAATATCTTGCCTCAGAAGGCATCGAATACTTCTTCGTCGACACGCACGGAATCCTCTACGGTTCGCCGCAGCCCAAGTACGGCCAATTCGCACCAGTCTTCTGCCCCAACGGTGTGGCCGCGTTCGCACGCGACATCGAAAGCAGCCGCCAGGTCTGGTCATCGAAAGAAGGCTACCCCGGCGACTACCGATACCGCGAGTTCTATCGCGACCTCGGCTATGACGGCAACTATGAATACGTCAAGCCATACCTGCACCCCGATGGAGTGCGGCGCAACCTCGGCATCAAGTATCACAAAATCACCGGCAAGGTCGACCTTGCCGACAAGAAGCCGTACAACTGGCCCGAGGCAAAAGAAAGAGCCGCCGAGCACGCAAGCAACTTTGTTTTCAACCGCGAGAAGCAAATCACGCACCTCGCCGAAATCATGGATCGCAAGCCTATCGTCGTCGCGCCTTATGATGCTGAGCTTTACGGACACTGGTGGTTCGAGGGACCGCA
>CAYSUZ010000122.1:0-5339 GCA_964434335.1 uncultured Planctomycetota bacterium
CCGACCCAATCTGGCCGCGACGTTGCTGGCTGCGCTCGGCGTCGCGCAGTTTTTGGAGATGATCGTAGAGGCGGCTGCTGAGTACGCGCATGGCCTGCGCTTTGTTTTTGTGCTGCGATTTTTCGTCCTGACAATAGACCTGCAAGCCGGTTGGCCTGTGAATGATGCGTACGGCTGATTGCGTTTTGTTTACGTGCTGGCCGCCAGGCCCTGAAGAATGGCAATACGTTATATCAAGGTCGCCCTTGGTGATGTTGACCTCGACCTCCTCGGCCTCGGGCAGCACCGCTACCGTACACGCCGACGTGTGAATGCGTCCCTGCGTCTCAGTCTTGGGCACACGTTGAACACGGTGTGTGCCGCTTTCGAAGCGCATGTATTTGTAAACTTCGGTGCCCTGAATGCCGCACACGACTTCCTTGAAACCGCCCATGTCCGATTCGGCTGCGTTCATTACCTCGATCTTCCAACCGTGGATTTCGGCGTAGCGAGAGTACATACGGAACAGGTCGCCCGTGAAAATCGCGGCCTCGTCGCCGCCGGTGCCCGCGCGGATCTCGATTATAACGTTGCGCGAGGCGTCCTCGTCCTGCGTGGCGACCGCCTCGAGAATCTCGGTGTCAAGTTTCTCCAGGTCTTGATTGAGCGTTTTCAATTCCTCGTTGGCTAGCTCTGCCAATTCCTTGTCGCCGCCCTCCGACAACAATTCGTTAGCCTGCGACATCTGGTCTTCTATCGAGAGAAAGTTACGGTACATGCCGACCAGCCTGACCAACGGGCCGCGCTTGCGCAACACGCCGGTGTAGCGTGGAGTGTCGGCAATGACCTCGGGGTCTATCATCTGCGCATCAAGATCGTCGAGAGTGGCGGTCATTTCCGCGAGTTTTTTTCTTACGCCGTCGTGCATTTTCCCACCAGTGTTGGATAATGGCTCATTCGTAAAAAGTGCTAACAAAGTTCTTTAGCGTAACCCTGCGCAAGAGGCTAGTGCGCAAAGAATCAAGGCCACCAGTGTTGGATAATGGCTCATTCGTAAAAAGTGCTAACAAAGTTCTTTAGCGTAACCCTGCGCAAGGGGCTGTTCCTAAAGGAATTTCCTTCAGGGTGCAGAACGCATCATTCGCATTTTGTGCTAAAAAAGTACAATACTTCCTTCCTGTCGGAAAGAGGCATCGCCGGACCAGAAAGCTAACAGGGCTCGATCCAGCAATTCCCTAGCATGCTGTAGTATCTCTCAGAATAAAGGCCACCATCGCTTAGGGTGGTACTACGGGAATTTTAGGGGCCACCAGTGTTGAATAATGGCCTCTGCGCCCTCTGCGTCTCTGCGGTGAAAAGGCCTTGTTAAATTACGGGCATAAAAAAACCGCCCACGTATTAATGTGAAGGCGGTTTTAGAGTGCGGTTACTTGCCCTGGTCTTCTTCTTTTTTGTTCTTCAGGCCCCAAGCGTACTTCTTCTGGAACTTCTCGACGCGACCTGCGGTATCGACGAACTTCTGCTTGCCGGTGTAGAACGGATGGCACTTCGAGCAGATTTCGACCTTGATCACTTCCTTGGTGGAACGTGTCTCAAAAGTCTCGCCGCAGCCACAATTGACCGCGCATTTTTGGTATTTAGGATGAATGCCTTTTTTCATTTTGTGCTCCGAGTAATGCTACAAAGATACAATTCCCTCTCAGGCCCTGTCTGCAAAGTAAGTCCATCCCTGTGCAGAGCCTCAACCGAGTCGAGCATTATATCAGGGAGTCCGATATTTGCAAGCCTTCTTTTTCCTTGAGTGTTGTTTCGTGGTTACTGGTAATCGGACGCACATTTTTGCCGATAGGTGTCTGTGCCCTTTAAAGCCTGAAATTTGCAAAAGCATTAAATTATCTAGCAATTAGGCCAGAAAAATGTAATAATATGGGGTGTAATTAGTCGATATGTGTGGTGTCACTGTTACTTGCGGTCACGGAGAGCAAAACCATGCTTATACAATTCAGCGTTGAAAACTACAGATCTATTCGCGACAGGCTCACATTGGATATGAGTCCTGCTAAAAGCCAGAATAAAAAAGAACATATAATATGTGATGACAAAGGCAAAAAAACTGAGGTATTGCCGATTGGTATCATGTATGGTGCTAACGCTTCAGGGAAATCCAATATTCTTAGGGCTGTTAGTTTTGCGCAACGTTGTATTTTTTTTAGCGCCGATAGCGACTTTTCTTTTCCGATGGAGCCCTACAGGCTTGATCCGGAATACGAAAACAGACCTTCGATCTTTGAATTCGTTTTTAAGACCGAAGGCATAGTGTATAAGTATGGGTTCGCGATTACCCAAAAAGCGGTCATAGAAGAATGGTTGTATGGTTACAATCCTAGACCCTACGTGATATTTGAGCGGCACAAAAAGGAAACATTAAAAATTGGTACCAAGGTGCAAAAAAAAGACGTGTTGAGAAAAAGTTTTAAGTTTATTTTTGAAAAAATGTTGCTTTTGACGTTGGCCTATACAAATGAAGATAAGGTTATAAATCCGGTTGCAAAATGGTTTAATGATCATTTGCGTGTTCTTACGCCTGATCACATACGAAGTAATTTAGTTGAAATGGCCCGGGATAACAAAGATTTTTTACGCTTTCTTTCTGATTGGATGAAGCAGGCGGATGTAGGGATAAGCAATGTTGGCCTACATGAGCAAATGATGACTCTGAAAGATAAACACAAACCCTCTTCTTTCAATATTTTGGCGGAACCTTTCGTGAAGAGTTTGTTTCAGACATATAGTGCACAGGAAGATGGATCGATACTGTTTTCCAAGCTTGTTACCAAGCATGCAGGAGTCGGTGATAAAGAATTAGTATTTTCGCCTTTAGATGAATCAGAAGGCACTCAAAAGATGATGCACTATACCGCAATGCTTTATGACTTAAAACAAGAACCGGAAATGACGTATCTTGTCGATGAATTTGAAACGAGCCTGCACCCAGTGATTTGTGAGAAGATATTAGAGGCTTTTCTTAGACTAATCTCCAAAAATAATACTAGGGGCCAATTGATATTGACCACTCACAATACCAATTTGCTGGACATAAAAAATCTCCGGCGTGATGAGATATGGTTTGTTGAAAAAGACAAATCGGGCTCTTCACATGTTACGTCACTTGCGGAATACAGACAAAAGAATCCCAATCTTGCGATTGAGAAGCGTTATTTGCAGGGACGATATGGGGCGATTCCCATGCTGGGCAAAATAGAGATATAAATATGGGCAGCAAATACAGCAACAAGCGATTTCCTGGTGGTAAGCGCCGAGTAGGCACTAAAGATGTAAAGATGGTTATTTACATCGCTACAGAAGGAATAACCGAGTTGCTATATTTTGAGCTTGAATGTTTTACCCATCCACGCATCGAAATCATTTCTATTCCAACGGAAGGAGGAAGATCAGATGCAAAGCACGTGTTGGATAATTTAAGCAACTATAAGGAACAACATGAAGACGAAATAGAAGACGGTGATCAATTTTGGTTGGTTTTTGATGTTGATAAAAAGACCATTCGAAATCTATCAAGCGTAGCGACTGATGCGCGGAAGCAAGGCTTTAGCTGTGCGATCAGCAATCCATGTTTTGAGCTCTGGCTCTATTTGCATCATAGCAAGGACAAACTCAAAGATAAGATGACAAGTCAGGAAATGTGTAAGTTGCATCGTGCTAAAACCGGAGACAACAAAACCAGATTAAAACCTGACAATTATAAAGACAAAATAGAGACTGCCATTAAAAATGCCAAAGCTCGAGACCACTCTGATTCCGGTGATCGGTGGCCGCAAAAGACCGGTACGCATGTCTATAAACTTGTTGAAGCGATAAAGGAAGTAATTAATGAAAATAAGTGATATAGAATGATGTTGTTTGTCAGCATATCCTAGGCAAATCCTCACCGGCGGGGATATCGACTATCCGCTCGCCGCCAATCAATGTCTCCAGCAGCACCATCCCCGTGTGTTCCGCCACGACCCGGCCAATCACGCACGCCTCGCGCCCAATTACTGAGAGCCGTCTATTCCTAAACCTGCTTGTGGTCGTGCAGGTAGCGGTGCATGACTTCGCCTTCCTGTTCGCGATATTTGTCCATATGGCCCATGATCTCACGGGATACTTCTGCGCGATTGTCGATCAGATGCTCAAGCATCTCGATCATCTCGCCGTCGTTTTCGCCGACCAGTATAGAAAATTTCTGCTGGTTGAACAGGCTCAGCGCCCCACGGTTCTTGTGGTTGTAATATTGTTCGAACGCTACCGACAGGGTCGGTATCCCCGCCGACATCGCAAACACTATCGGATGGTGCTTCATCGTAAAACACAACTCGGCGTTCTGGAAGGCTGATATGGCCAGACGAACGTTGCCCCTGTGTTTCATGATGTGGGATGGCTCTTTCATAAGATGCTTGGTTAATGCAAGCGCGTTATTGTCGCTGGGGTGCATGGGCATGAAGATGATGTTGTAGCCATGCTGGCGGCTGATGTGGTCCAGCGCCTGCGCCATTTGCAAAAGCGCGGGGTTGACGCGCGATGGCGCGACCTGCCAGTAGTGGGTGTTGCACACAATATAGCCGCGGCTAGGATCCATGCCATTGGCACTTAGGTATGCGTCGATCTCGGATTTGTCCGCAGCCCCACAGAACAGCGCGTCGTCGAAAGTCGGATATACCCGATCGGGATCGTAACGGTTGATTTCCTTGAGATCGTTAACCGAGGCGCTGTTATCACGCAGGCCTATGTAGCGGACGTTTTTGAGGCCCCATTTGGCGAGAATCTTCTGGAACCTGCTCTGCCACACACCCAGTGTGTGCCCCGTCAGGATCACGTCGGTGTCCAAATACTGCGCCAGGCGGATCAGGAACATGTTGTCGTAAAGCCGCGAGGCGGTTTTGCCGGTCAGGAATCCCCCACCGCCGATGTGCAGGATATCGGCGTTTTTTATTTCCCCCAAAAGCGCGGCCCGGTCGGTGTCGAGCAGCGGCGCGAAATTGAAGTGCTTTACGAAGAAGGCATTGAAGCGCAATTGAAGATACCGGAAAATAAAGTACATTTGCATCACGCGATGCCTCATGATGCCGCCATATTCGATTCCCCCAAAACCCCAGAATGCAACCCGGGGTGCGGTTGTGACACGGTGGGGGCCGTGGGCGCGAAGGGTGTAGTCGGGATTGGGTGACATGATGGTCAGGCGGCTGCAGGGCAGGTATTTCTGCCACAGGGAGATGTTGGCCGAGAGCTGGGCCTCGTCGCCAAGGTTCTCGTAACCGAACCCGCCGGCGTACAGGATATTGACCTTTCTGCCAGGCAGC
>CAYSUZ010000123.1:0-5323 GCA_964434335.1 uncultured Planctomycetota bacterium
CTTGATAACCTATCGAACTCCGGAGCCCGTTATGGATTTTATGGTAGCGGGGGCGGGATTTGAACCCGCGACCTTCGGGTTATGAGCCCGACGAGCTACCTAGCTGCTCCACCCCGCGCCGTTGGAAGGGAAAGTATACCCCCGCAAGCCCCTTTGTCAAGCGAAATCACCGCTTTTCGGGCTATTTATGCGCCTCACACTTTTTGATGCGTTCGAGCAGTTCCTCAACGGTATCGGAATTCCCGCTCATACGCAATCCGCTCAGGCGTTCGCCTTTGGCGTTGATAAACACAACGATGGGAATCTTGTTGCCAACCTGATATTCCTCCGCCAGATCAGCCTGTTTGGCATTGTGCACCTTGAAGGTGTTAAAATCCTTTAAGGCAACCACTAGCGCAGGGTCTTTGAATTTCTTCGCCAACGCCTTGCAGGCACTGCAATTGTCGCCGTAAAAATCAAGTACGATCGGCCTGCCCGCTTTTAGTGCGGCCTGCACATCAACCAAAGTCCCTTCCTGGAATTGCTCCTGCTGCAATGCTTCTATCTCATCAGTTTTTCCAGTGCTTTCCGTAGCCGGCTCAACCTGTTCAGAGGTGTCGTCCTCCGGAGCTGGCTCGACCGTTTCAGGGGAAGTGCTTTCCGTAGCCGGCTCGACCTGTTCAGAAAGGTCGCTTTGTGTAACTGCGCTGGCTTCACATTTTTTGATGCGCTCAAGCAGTTCTTCGACGGTGTCGGAGTTGCCGCTTATCCGCAACCCCCTCAGGCGTTCGCCTTTGGCGTTGATAAACACAACGATGGGAATCTTGTTGCCAACCTGATATTCCTCCGCCAGATCAGCCTGCTTGGTGTTATGCACCTTGAAGGTTTTGAAATTGCGCAGAGCCATTACGATCTCAGGTTCTTTGAACTTCTTGGCAAGATCCTCACAAGCTCCGCAATTGTCGCCGTAAAAATCCAGCACAATCGGCTTGCCGGATTTCAATGCAGCCTGCACATCGGCCAGCGTTCCTTCTTGGAATTGTTCCTTCTGTAATGCCTCGATATCCACGCCGTATTTAATACTTGCCAGATCAAGCGCGATGCGGTTAAGTTTTTCGTTTTCGCCAAAAGGCTGGAAACCGCTCAATTCGATAAAGCCATTAAGCGCGAGCAGGATTCCCGCCAAGGCCGCCAGCATCCCGACAGCACGCACGCAGCGCGCCGCGACACCGGATTCGGCAACGAGCGCATCCCATGCGCCCACGAATACCGTCCACACCATTATCAAAAGCCCCATGCTCAAGAAGAATATGGATTCACCGATCATATCCTTGAGGAAATACGCCGCCATAATCAACAACATAAAACCGAACGTCATGTTGACCTTGCGCATCCACGGCCCGGCTTTCGGCAGCTTCGCATTGAACGCTCCCGCGAGGAAGAGCAGCGCACTCATACCAACAGCCACAGCACTCATCGAAAGAAAACCGAGCAGGACATCGGCGCGAGCGGTTATCGACATAAGCACACCCGCCAACGGCCCGGAAATGCAAGGCCCCGCTATGCAGCCACTAAGCATACCCATCAACAACAAACCTATCTTGTTCTGTTTGGTTTGGGAGCTGGCCTGCTGAATCTTGCTGGCAAATTTGTTGGGCAGTTTCAATTCGTACAGCCCAAACATCGACAACGAAAGCACGACCATAATCACAGACAGCAGCACCAATACATAAGGCGAAGTCAGGATGCCGCTGACAGTATTGCCAGCAAGCGCCGAGATGGTGCCGACCGCCGCGTATACGATAACCAACCCGAATATGTAGATCAGTGTTGCGATGATCGCACCGGCCTTGGTCGGCTTGCCGAAAGATTTCACTATTCCCGACGTAATCGGGATGAGCGGATACACACACGGCGTTATGCTCAAGCCCAGCCCAACAATGAACGACATAATCACAAACGGGATAATCCCCAGCGAGTCGAACCAGTTTTCCTTGGATTTGGTTAGGTCTTCGTCCGAAGTCACAGCGGCCGAGGATTGCGTTGCAAGTTCTTTTGCAGGCTTTTCTTCGGGCTGCTTTTCAGGTTTGACCGGCTTCGTACCGTTCTGAGGCTTGGGATCCTCGGGTTTGGGAGTAACTTTTGGGGTTGTGGAAATAAATTTCGCGCCCACCTTGCCCTTGGCGCTGATTGCGCTGTCTTCAAAATAACAATACATATTGTCATCCGTACAGCCCTGATAACTCAGCGTCCCGGCAATCAGCACGTCGCTGCCGAACTCGCCGGCAAGCTTGAAAACAAGCTTCAGTGAGAACTTCTCTCGAAAAACTACCTGGCCTTCAAAATCCTCGCCTTCCGGGAATTCTATCCTGACAAACTCGGCCCCAGTCAGAGTACCCGGTTTAAAATCCATCGATTGATCACGGTACACATGAATGTCTTTTGAATCTAGGGCAAAATCAACCTGGATATAAAAGGTGTCCTCATCATTTTTAGGCTCAAGCACTGTGGTCTTAATGATTTTATCCGCTGGGTCATCCATCAGGCCCTGCGCTAAAGCAGCGAGAGGAATGGCTGCCAGTAGAAATACCGCCAGTGCAATATATGATATGTTGCGTCTTGTCATTGATGTAACTCCAAAGGAAATTTGACAAATATGCCGAAGCGTTATTCTACCAAATACGCCGTACGCCGTCAAAGCAGTGGCACACGCAAACAAAAAACGCTACAACAATATTTATACGAACGGGCAAACGGAGAGTTTGTTGACCCGCTATAAGAAATGAGATGAAAAAACCAGATGTCTTACTGGATGTCTTCTTTTTTGATGAGGCGCGTTTTGCCCGGCATGCGGAATTTGTAATGCGGAGCCTTGACCACCAAAACCGGACACGACGCGGAACGCACGATCTTCTCGGCAACACTGCCGTATACCAGGTGCTCAAAACCACGGTGGCCGTGCGTGCCCATAACAATCAGATCAAACTCATCCACCGTAGCAGTGCGCAGGATTTCGATATCAGGATGCCCACACGCAAAATGGCGTTCGATCGTAACCTCGCTCAGGTCGAGGTCGACCATCGCCTCGTCGAAACGCTTGTTGACGTATGCCTGGCGGCGGATGTCTTCGCTATCTTCGATGTCGTTGCCCGCCTTGATGCGCATGATGCTCTTGGCGGCAAGCGAGTCGACAACATGCAGTAGATGAATAACGGCGCCGTATTTGCGCGCCATGTTCGCAGCGGCCCGCAGCGCTTCGGTCGAGCGCGCGGAGAAATCGAACGGTACTAATATCTTTTGCAAATCGTTCATTCGATGGTCCTCTGTTAATGGCGAAGATGGTATAGTTTTATTTCGCCAGCAACGCTCGATTTCTTTAGGCTTGAATCAATTCGAGTCGGTCACGGAAAAGTTTTCTACGCCTCGTTTTCGTCCGGAAAAATGCCCGCACCGAAGGCAGCCTTTTTAAACGCGGGCGGCGCAGGTGCCAGTTCGAAGCACTCCTCGGATTCGCTCGGCGGCAGGCTCTCCTGCACCGGCGCGGCCTCAAGCACGGCTGCCTGCTCCTCAGGCTGTTTTTCCTGCTCCGGCTCCGTTGATGCTACGGGTTCGTCGTCGACGCGCTCCGAATCCGTTGGTTCGCTTTCATCATGCGATGGCTCCGGTGTCTCGGCGGGCGCTGTTTCGGCAGTCTCAATCGGCTCAGAAATTTCTTCCGCGATTGGCGGCTCGGGAGTCGGCGCACTTTCGGTCTCTTTCCAGCCGTTTGTCGAAAATTGAGACTGTTCCTCCGTCCAGACATTGTCGAATGTTACCGACAAACCAAGTTGCCCGGCGATAAATTCTTTGGCAACCTCCGCAAATGCTGCGGGGTCAGCGCATTTCGCGCCGGGGTCTACCACAGCCCAGCCTTCGTAGCCGATTTCATTGAGCGCCGTAACAAGCGCCGCAAAGTCCACAGCCCCGGCACCGGGAGCGACTAATTTAGTTTCGTCATCGCAGCCACAGTCGGAAAACACCACGTGAAAAATCCGGTCGCGCCACTTCCGCGCAAATTCCGCAGGATCGCCCCCCACAGCCAACGCCCAGCCAACATCCAGACAAAGGCTCAAGTGCGCAGGCTGCGCCTTGTCGAGCAATCGGTCCACGTCTTCCGGACGCGCTATCAGCCCGCCTGCCTGTGGACGAATGCAAAGCCGCACACCCAACATTTCGCAGTACTCGCCCAAACCCTTGCAGGCCTCGGCCACGCAATCAATACCGGCTTCAACATCGTCGCCTTCTTTTCCGGCCCCGATGGTCACAACAAGCACCCGCGCTCCGCACATGCGACCAAACTCAGCAATCATTTTGTTATATGAAAGCTCGTCGTCGTGCTTAAGTGGATCGTTAAGCTCAAATCGCCCGCTCAGCGAGGAAAGAACAACCTCGCGTTCGGAAAGAAGCAACTTAAACAAAAAGGTCTTGTCGTAGTGATACGCCGCAATCTCTCCGTCGATCTCAACACCGCAGTAACGCGCGGTCGCTGCGGTATCGAGGAACTGTTCGAGTTTTTCGCGGTCCCATGCGAGACCGTTTATTGCAAATGTGATTTTGCTCATTATTCCGTATCAATCTGCGCTCTCTGGAGCTTGCCAGAGTAGTCGACGTAAATGGTTTTCCACTGACTGTAAACGTCCAATGTTGGCGTGCCAGAGTCGCGGTGGCCGTTGCCGGTTGCTTTCCAGCCGCCGAACGGCAGGTGAACCTCGGCGCCGATCGTTCCGGCGTTGACGTAGAGCAAGCCGCTGTCAAGGTCGCGCATTGCGGTAAAGGCGCGGTTAACGTCGGCGGTGAAGATTGAGGACGACAGGCCGTACTTCACGCCGTTCGCAATCTTAATCGCATCTTCGAAATCATTAGCCGTTATGATCGCGGTTACCGGGCCAAAAATCTCTTCCTGCGCTATGCGCATGTCGGGCGTTACGTCGCCAAAGATGGTCGGCTTGTAAAAATTGCCCTTCGCAAGTGCGCCGGTTTTGGCTATCTGACCGCCGCAGAGAAGTTTGGCGCCGTCTTCGTTTTTGCCAATCTTGACGTAGTTGTGAATGCGTTCAAGCGCTGCTGCGTTGATAACCGGACCGACATCGGTATTCTTTTTCAAGCCATCGCCGAGCTTCAGAGTTTTGGCGCGCTTGACGAGCATCTCGGTAAGTTTTTTGACGATCTTTTTGTGCGCGATGACGCGACTGGCTGCGGTGCAGCGCTGACCACTGGTGCCGAAGGCTGACCAGAGGATGCCATCGACTGCCAGGTCGAGGTCGGCATCGTCCATAACGATGATGCCATTCTTGCCACCCATTTC
>CAYSUZ010000124.1:0-5288 GCA_964434335.1 uncultured Planctomycetota bacterium
CTTACAATGAAAGACATTTATTGCGGCATGACCAAAGCCTTTGTTTTCGGCGTGACGATTGCAATCATCGCCTGCGCCCAAGGCTTGCGTACTCGCAGTGGTGCGCGTGGAGTGGGCCGTGCGACGATGGTCTCGGTAGTAACGTCGCTGGTGTTTGTGATTATCTTCGACCTTATAATCACCGCATTGTTTTTTCCAAAAAGCTAACGGTCTATTTGACTGATCGCCGCAAAGCAAAATAAAAAAATGATAGAACTCCAAGACATAAAAAAATCGTTCGGCAGCAACTGCATTCTCGACGGCCTGAGCCTGCGCGTGCATGAAGGCGAGACCTACGTCATCTTGGGGCCGAGCGGAGTGGGCAAGAGCGTCACGCTCAAGATCATCATCGGCCTGCTGCAAGCCGATTCCGGCATCGTCGCCATCGACGGCCACCGCCTGCCCGCGACCCATGGGGTTATGGACAATAAACCCGGCGATTTTGGCTATCTCTTTCAATCCGGCGCGCTCATCAACTGGCTCAACGTCTACGACAACATCGCCCTGCCCCTGCGCCACGCCCACGTTGCCGAGGACGAGATCGCACGAAGTGTAAAAGAAAAACTTACAATGGTTGAGCTGGACGGCGTCGAAAAAATGATGCCTGACGAACTCAGCGGCGGCATGAAAAAACGCGTCTCACTGGCACGTACCATTATCAGCGAACCGCGCATCGTACTCTACGACGAGCCGACCACCGGCCTCGACCCGATCGTCTCGGACAAAATCAGCCGACTAATCGTCAGCGTGCAGGGCCGGATTCGCGCCACATCCGTTGTTGTAACTCACGACATGCACAACGCCATGACCGTCGCCGACCGCATCGGACTTATCGACGAGGGCCGTATCATCGCCGAGGGTACTCCCGACGAAATGATGAACTCGACCGACGAGCGCATTCGTGGATTTATTTTTGCGACGACATTGGGAAAGGACATATGCACAAAACAGAATTCGTAACCTACAACCCGCGCTATCTTCGGGAAATCGTAATGTTTTGGAATGAGGAGTTTGCCGACCGGCGCAACTTCTTTCCGATGACCCGCGACGACTTCGACCAGCGCGTTGTACACGGAACTGCGCAAGCCGAGCGATTTGCGCCCGGCGGCCTCATACTGGCACGTGAGCAGTCTCGTGTTGTCGGAATGATTCACGTAGCAAAGCGCAGCAGCGAAACCTGCTTGCAGCTTTTCCCTGATCGCAAGCCCGGCCCGCAGGGTGTCATTGTGTTTTTCGCCGTTGCGCGCGACAAACGTGGGCATGGCATAGGGGCCGATCTTTTCCGACGCGCCGAGGCACTCCTCGAAAAATACGACGATATCGTAATCGACGGCCAGTGTCTGACTCCGTTCTACGGCAACATGCGCGGCCCTTTCACGCCAGTCTGGGGCACACCCGAAGGCCCGAGCATCTCCGAAGACGACACTGTAACAATCGAGTTTCTCGAAAACCGTAACTACAATCCCCGATGGCGCGCAGTTTCGTTGGTATCGCGGCTCGACCTGATCGATGGCCCAACGGTCGTGCCCGAAAAACTCCCAAAGGACTGCATGTTGCAGACTTTTTCCAGTCGCATTAACGTCCCCGGGCGCGAGCCAGGCGAATTTTTTGCGACGAGTTTTGTTACCGATGGCGAGGCCGTTGGCACGCTGGTTTTTTTCGAGATGCGCGAGGTCATGCGCGGCGCCGGTGCGATTTATCACTTCGAGGTGGACGAAAATTTCAAAGGTCGCGGCATCGGCAGGGAAGTTCTCAAGGCCGGGTTGAAATACATGAAGGATCGCGGCTGGCGTACCTGCGAAGTACTCACGATACCCGACCTCTCGCCCGAGGCTAACGAATTATACGCGAAATTCGACTTCGATTCCCAGGCTCTGTGGCTGATTTATTGACGCCATCGGATTGGCAGGTATTCATAACGATGACACGATTGTGCTGCTATTTCTTGCCTCAGTGGTCGTGATTGCAGTGTTCGTCGTGACAATGGTTGTGGTCATCGTGATCGCAATCATCGTCGTGTTCATGGTCGTCGTCGGAACAGCACGCGCAAGTCTTCGCGCCAAAGAGCCGCATGACCAGATTGCCCGCCAACAGCGCTCCAAACACCGCCGCGCCTCCGATCATCAACCATTCGGGCAGCGCCTCGCGGCCCGCGCGAACAGATTGCGATGCAGGCTCATCCACAAACCAGTCGTACACCGAATCCAGCGCCAGACCCATCAACAGACTGATCGCCGCCAGACTCGCCAGATAGATCGCAGTAGTTTTTTTGCCGAGTTCGCGCGCGACCACCGTTATGCTCGCCGCGTTTGTCGCGGGGCCAACAAGCAGCAGTACCAGCGCCGCGCCCGGTGAAACGCCTGCCGCGATAAGTCCCGCTGCAATCGGCGTCGAGGCCGTCGAGCACATGTAAAGCGGAATGCCCACAACCAGCATCGCCAGCATCATCACCGGCCTGCCTCCGGGAATCTGGCTAAGGTAGTCCGTGGGGAATATCGTCATTATCAGCGCCGCGATCCCTACGCCCATCAACAGCCACCACCCCAGATCGGAAACCATCTCGACGAAGGCAAATCGCGCACCGTGTCGCAGCCTGTTAGAAATAGGCGCATCCGCCGCCATGCCGTGCACCGCACAGCACGCGGGAATATGGGCTTTGCGTTTGGATTTTGCTGTCTCGTCGGTTGAGATCATGTTGCAGGCGAACCCGCTCAGCAGCGCCGTGATGAACGCCGCTATCGGGCGGAAGATCGCCATTATAGGATTGAGCAGCGCAAAAGAGATAGCGATGGAATCGACGCTGGTCTCAGGTGTGGAAATCAAAAACGCCACCGTTGCGCCCTTGCACGCGCCTTGTCGCCGGAAGCCAATCGCCGCAGGCAGCACCCCGCATGAGCAAAGCGGCAGCGGCAGACCGATCAGCGAGGCCTTGAACACCGGGCCGTATTTGCCCTTGCCGAGAAACCGCAGCAACAGCGTCTCGGGTACGAATACGTGCAGCAACCCCGCCATCGCCAGGCCGAAGAGCACAAAAATTCCGGCTTCGGAGAAGAGCGCGAGGAATCTTTCGAAAAAAGTTCCTATATTATCAAGCATCGTGCTGCCTCAGTTCCAGTTCCAGATCGGCGACCATGTGTCGATCAGCCCCGGGCGAGCAGCCGGGCGAAGTCAGGTAGTCGCCGGTCATAATTCCGTTTGCGCCCGCGTGAAAAATCCACGACTGCAAACTACGCAGCGCGTCGGCGCGCCCGCCGCAGATTCTGATATCACGATCAGGCAGGACGTAGCGGAACAGCGCAATAATTCGCAGCGTCTCGCGTGGCTCCAGTGGCGTGCGGCCCTCCAGCGGAGTGCCGGGTCGCGGCATCAGAAAATTCAGCGGCACGGAATTGACGCCGAGGTCTTTGAGCGCCAGCGCCATATCCAGCCGGTCGCACCAATCCTCGCCCATTCCCAAAATGCCACCGGAGCAGACCTCGAAGCCCATCTCATGCGCAAGGCGTATTGTCTCGGTCTTCTCGGCCCAGCTGTGCGTTGTGCAGATTTGCGGAAAAAATTTCTCGCTTGTTTCCAGATTGCAGTGTACGCGTTTGACGCCCGCTTTTTTTAGCCGTGCGAAATCGTCGCGGCCCAGTTTGCCCAAACTCACGCAGACCGGCAGGCCGCCGCCGGAGATAATCTCGGCGGAGTGCGCGGCGATGGCTGCGATGTCGTCGGCGCTCGGAGTCGGGCCGCTGGTAACGACACCGAAACGCGCGGCCCCGTCCTCCTGGGCCTTGGCGCAGGCGTTGCGGATTTTTGCGCCCTCGACCAGATCGTAAACAGGCACGTTGGAGTTGTGGTGCGAGGACTGCGAGCAGAACGCGCAATTCTCGCTGCATGCGCCGCTGCGCGCGTTGATGATCGCGCAGAAGTCTACGAATTGGCCGCTGTGCTGTTCGCGCAGTAAGTTTGCGCCGTAGCAAATTTCGTTAAGGCCCAGACTCTTATCAAGCAGCACGCCGTATTCGTCGCGGTCGATTTTTTCGCCTGCAACGGTTCTTCTCAGAAGTGTAGCCAGTTTGTTGCGCATGGATGTCTCCGCTATTTTGTCGCGGTGTGCAGGGCGATCACGCCCGTGTGGTTGAGTTGATATTGTACGTTTTTGAGGCCGATTTCGCAAAGGTCGTCGCGCAATTCGTCGGCGCTTGCGAAGTCGGCAATGGATTGCGCAAGATAGCGGTAGGGGTTGTCGCGGCGGCGCGTGAAGATGCGACCGATGATCGGCACGACGCGGCGGATATAGAAACGCGCGAACGCGGGGGCGTTGTCGGGGCGAGTAAATTCGAGAATACCCAGCCGCCCGCCGGGACGCAGCAGTCGTGCCGCTTCGCGCAGCGCCTCGCGTCGGTCGGGCAGATTGCGCAGCCCAAAACCAAAGGCGACGATGTCGAAAGACTCGTTGGGCAGTCGCGTGTCGGTAGCATCGCCGCGAGCCACGCTAACGATTGGCGTGAGTTTTTTCTTTGCGAGTTTGTGGCATGTTTTTTCGAGCATCGCGGGCGAGAAATCCAGCGCGTGAACGCTGCCCGAGGCGTTGAGTTTTTTTGCGAACGCAATCGCCAGATCGCCCGTCCCACAGCACAGATCGAGTACGCGCTCCGAGCCGTCGCGGATGCACTTTGCCGCGAGCCGCGTCCGCCAGAAACGGTCGCAGCCTAAACTCAGTATGCGATTGAGCAAATCGTATACGCCGACGAGAGAGTCAAACATTTCGCAAATCTCGCCGGGCGATTTTTGTCGCGTGGTCGTCATTTTGTAGTTATCTTTTCGAGCAGAGCGCCGGACGGTTCGTGTCTAAGCGTGACGGCCTTCCTGAGATATAGCCGTGCGTTCTTGTCGTCGCCCTTCTTGAGATATGCCACGGCGAGGTTGTGTAGCAGCAGCGGGTTTTTGGGCTGCATTTTTAGCGCAGCGCTCAGGTCAGCCACGGCCTTGCCGAACAGACTAGCGGCGGCGTAGAGCATGCCGCGATTGGTCAGAGCGATGGGGTTGGCGGGGGCAAGTTCGATCGACGCGTCATAGTCTGCCAGCGCTTCGCGGTGTCGGCCCGCCATTTCGCGCGTCAGGCCGCGATTGCACAGGAAAACCGGATCGCGCCCGAAAGTTTTTATCAACATATCGTATTCTTTGCCAGCTGCGACGAAGTCGTTGGTATGCAGGAGGATTTCGGCGCGCAGCACCAGCAGCGAACGCTCGCCGGGTGCTTG
>CAYSUZ010000125.1:0-5282 GCA_964434335.1 uncultured Planctomycetota bacterium
TGCTTTTTTTTTCTCGTTCCTGTAGCCCTTAGCACTAAACGCCCCAACCACAAAATCCGTAACCCCTTCATACGCCATATGGTTTTACTTGTCATCAAAAAGCCACCATACAATCCATTGTTATCTGCCTTTCTAAGGCATCACGGAATAATTTTGGGATTTCTCTGCGATCTCCGCGTCTCTGCGGTTAAAGATGATTTCGAAAAACGCCTTGCCGACCTGAGTTGCTGGTGCTATCCTTTTTGTTACAGAAGCGCAGGATTTTACAAATGCCCACAGATCACATAAGGACACAAGGAATGGCCGACGAAATCAAAAGACCACCCTATGACTCACCCGATAAATTCGACGATTGGCTGATCAACAGACTCCAAGATGAATCGCACGAGGAGCACCTAAAAAGGCTTGCTGAACGCCACTCCGAAGACCAATCCGAAGAAATATACATCTTCAGACTCAAAAGACTGCTAAACAAACTCTTTGAAAAGCACTACAAAGAAAACGAAGATCAACCGCAATTCGTATCAGATATTGAAAACGTTTCTAATCGCAACACCTGGGAAGCGCAGCAACTTCTACAATGGAATGAGCGGCATATAATTTTCCAAAAACTCGTTGAGATTGGTGACCGTGAAAAAGAAGCAATTACACATCAAGATACTTTCGGAACCATATATTACTGGTTTGAGATCCGACAACGTTGGTTAACAAAAAATGGTAAGGCATTTTTGGCAAGCATAATTGAGGGACTAAAAACAAATAAGAATCTATGGAACCCCAACACCCCCACAAAAGGCATGGATTTTAAAAATATCAGGCTGGATTGCGGTGAAAGTTTCAGCGATTTTTACTACGTCAATCCAAATAACAATTATCGCGATCTGCAATCTTGTGATTTAGCCAGGGTAGAATTGCCAAAAGCGAACATCCAGGGAGGCAATTTTATAGGAGCCAATTTTAAAGGGGCCAATTTTAAAGGGGCCAATCTAGAGAGCACAAAAATACAGAAAGTATGTCTTTCCAATGCAAATATTCAGTATGCTAATCTTGCGAAGGCAGATTTGAGCCAGACTGACCTTAGAAATGCAAATCTACGGAACACCAATCTCACAAATGCAACTATTTTTAACACAGACTTATCTAATGCTGATATATCACATGCAAAATTTATACGAGCATCCATGCGAGGAACAAAAACAATAAAAGCAACCTGCATAGCAACCGATTTTTCCAATGCCATCCTGCAAGGCTCTGATTTTTCAAATGCCAACATAAGAGGATCTAATTTTACTTCGGTTAAAATATTTTGCGATATGAGCAACCCTCCATTCGGGGAACAAGTTCCAACTAATTTTAGCGCGGTGAAGTACAAAGGTGCTTGGCATGGACCGTTCTGTTCAAAAAAGCACACAAAATTTCATGGGGTCGATACCACCCACATTGACAATTCAAATCGCCTTCTAAAAAAATATATTGAAGATGAGAATTGGATTCAATCTGTTAGAAGCACGCATCTCATTCCCTATTGGTTCTGGGGAAAAGCCACAAATTGTGGCAAAAGTATATTGTTGTTAGCCTTTTGGTGCGTTTTTTTTGCCGGATTATTCGGGGCAGTCTTCGCCGACTACGAATATCCTGGCTGGATGCCACAAGACGGATGGATAGAAAATACCTTTTGCGCTATCAATCCAGAAGTACATATTGATACCCTCGGAGGGCGCGAAGAAACATTTTGGACGCCGTACTATTTTAGTATCGTCACATTTACGACTCTTGGTTTCGGTGATGTAACACCGACAAATCTGGCGGGCGAAATTTGGCTGACGATCGAAGTAATACTCGGATATATCGGTCTCGGTGGGTTGGTGTCGATCCTGGCGACGAAACTCGCGCGTAGGTCGTGAGGCGGCAGGCATATTTTCACAGTCGGCGACGGCTGTGCCGATGTTTTTCAAAAAAAGACTCTGCGGTTAATATATTTTCTCGGTGTCCTCTGTGTTCTCCGTGAAGATTACAACCACTTCTTGCGCCGGAAGTAGACGAGCATGACTATGACAACGGCAAGCATCACGCTGCAAGCCGCCGGATAGCCCCACGCCCAGTGCAGTTCCGGCATAAACTCGAAATTCATCCCGTATATCCCGGCGATAAACGTCAGCGGAATAAAAATCGTGGCGATAATCGTCAGGACCTTCATCACTTCGTTCATCCGGTTGCTCACGCTGGAGAGATAGATATCAAGAAGGCCGGAGAGCATATCGCGTGAGGTTTCGATCATGTCGATTATCTGGATGGTATGATCGTAGAGGTCGCGCAGATACGGGAAGGTCGTGTTTTGTATCAGGTCGTGTTCTTCGCGTATCAGCGTCCCCAGCGCCTCGCGCAGCGGCCATGTTGATTTGCGCAGGGAGATAAGTTCGCGCTTCAGACGATGAATTTCCTGCACCAACGATTGGCTCGGTTTGCCCATCACAGTGTCCTCGATCTCCTCGACCGATTCGCCGATCCGCTCCATCAGCGCAAAATACTGATCACATATAACGTCGATAAGCGCATAGGCGAGATAATCCGGGCCAAACTTGCGAATGCGTCCTTCCTGATTGCGAATGCGATTGCGCAAGCCATCAAGCACGTCGTTGGGCCGCTCGTTGAATGTGATGACGAAACGCGGGCCAAGTATCAGGCTGACCTGTTCATGAGTGAAAGTCTTTTGGGTCTCGTCAAATCGCATCATCCTGAGAACGATGAAGATGTATTTGTCGAACACGTCGACTTTGGGACGTTGGTTAGTATTGAGAATATCTTCGATGACAAGCGGGTGAATGTCGTACTGATGGGCAATCCGTTCGATAGATTCGATGCCGCGGAGTCCAGCAATATTGAGCCACGTTACGCTGGGAGTCTCCTTGAATGGAAACGCTTCTTCGACTTGCGTAATCGTCTTCGTTTCATAGTGCTCGGCGTCGTAGTCGATAACGGAAATGACAGTAGGTGTGGCTTCCTCAGCCCCGACATATGCAGGCGTGCCGGGGGGTTGATTGGCTTTTTGCGATATGCGCCGCAGTGAAATTCTCATCTTTGACTCCCCTGTTAATTTGCCTCCTGATTATACCACCATCTCAATCTATTCACAAAAAAAAACGGGCACATGCCCGATTGTTCGGTTTTTCATACCAAGATAAATTGTTTCATTCTGTCTCGGGAATCTCCTGAGCAACGGCTTTTTCGGCCTCAGCTTCGGTGTCTTTAATGCCTTGAAGCGCGCGGTCTTCGTGCGGATCGGACGTGAGGATGAGCTTGTAGTTGCGGATGGCTTTGTCGAACTCGCCGCCCTTGCGCAAAATCTTGTTCAGGCCGAGAAGCGCGTATTTGTTGCGGCTGCGGGCGAGTACGCGGTGATAACAACGCCGGGCTTCGTCTTCGTTGTCAATGGTCATATAGATGTCGCCGATACGCGCAAGTATATTATCGTTGCGGGGATTTATTTCGAGCAACTCGTTCCATGTCTTTATGGCTTGCTGCCACTCGCTCATGCCCCGATAGCAATCTCCCAACCCATACAGCGCCTAGGAATTCTCGGATTCTTGTTGGAGCGCGCGTTCGTAGTAGGACTTCGCCTTTTCGTACTGCTCGCGTTTTTTGTAAATGTTGCCAACCATCGTGAGGATGTTGATGAAGTTTTCCGAGAGGGCTAACAATTTGTCGCAGTAAAAGATTGCGTCGTCGTCGCGGCCCATTTTGTAGTACAAATCGCCCAGGCCGAGGAAGGTGTACTTGTCGCCGTTATTGACTTCAAGCGAACGGAGATAATATTTTTCGGACTCCTCGTAACGCGCCATTTTCTTGCACGTATCGCCCATGCGCGTCAGGACGAAGAAGTCGAATTCGTTGAGTTCTATGTAGCGTTCCCAGATTTCAACGGCACGAGCGTAGTTTTTTTGGCCGTGATACGAGCTGCCCAGTCCGCGAAGCGCAAAGATGTTTTCGGGTTCGAGATTGAGAATATCGCTGTAGTATTCGAGGGATTTTTTTAGCTCGCCTTTTTTGCGGTGGGCATCACCAAGGCCAACGAGGATGTACGGGTTGGTCGAATCGAGATTGTAGGCTTCCAAAAATATTCTAAGCGCATCGTCGAGTCTGCCGGATTTCATTAGAGAATTGGCTTTTTTCGACAGCTCACTTATTCTTGGATCACGTTCTTTTGGCTCTTCAGTATTTTGCGTATTCGGCATTACACTATTGCCCCATTGGTTTGGGGAAGGCGACAAAGCGCCTAACACACCTTATATTGTCCAACTTAAGTATACGCACGATTGGGGACGTGGCAAGTGAAATATTCCTAATACTAATATAATGGGAATATACCGGATAAGAGCGGTGAGAACGAATCAGTCACGAAGCATAATTCGATTGCGTGTTTTGAAGGGAGCGAATCCCATTTTTTCCCAAAATTTCTGCCCTGGGTCATTGGCAATATAGACCTCCATTTCGACCGACTGGACGCCTGCCTGCTGGAGGTGGTGCATCGCCTCTGAGACAAGTTTGCGACCGATGCCCTGATTGCGATGCGCGGGCACTACGTAGATATCGGAAATATAGCCCCGCGAAGCAAGCAGCCACATCGACTCGACGCGATAACTAAACATAATAAACGCGGCCATTTCGCGATCGATGCTGACGCCGCGCATGAAAAAATGATTCGCCCTAAGGCCGAGTTCCATCAGATCAAAATAATCTTTTTCCCAATTCGGCGCCATCTTCAGCCCCTCGTCGCAGGCCTTGAGTTCGGCGAAATAATCCTGCGCCAGCCTGGTCAGGTCCAGGATGTCTCTGCGTTTGATGTCAAATATCTCGAAGCGCTCATCCATAGGATCACCCGATAAGAATTGAGTCTGCGCCAAGCAACGACTTGATTTTGTCGACCATTTCTATCGAAGGCGTAACGAAAGCCCGCCGTCCGGCGCGTACCGTCGTGACACCGGAGGCATCGTGACAATGAAGATATATCGGACAGCGACCAGCGTGCGCGGCACAGATATCGCGCAAATCTATCAGCACATTCTCGTCAACTTTCTGTGTCTCGTAAGAGATATCCACGCGTGAAGCGAATTTTGCGTGCGCCCAGCGCATGGGGATAATCTCCGAAATCAACAGGCACGGGTCCTCGGATTTATTGTCAACCGCAGCCTTCAAAAAGAGAACAGCATCCTCAACGATATTGGCGAGACATTTTTCGAGATTTTTTGGAAATACCAGCGCGCGCACTTTGCCGGTAAGGTCTT
>CAYSUZ010000126.1:0-5243 GCA_964434335.1 uncultured Planctomycetota bacterium
GAATTTGATTACGTCTTCAAATGCCATTTTCGAAAACCACTCGCTGTTATAGCGCAGTTCGAGTCTCTCCACATCGACAATCCGATCGGCCTGCGTAACGTAACTCTGAACATTTTTTTCAATTTGCTCGCGGGTCAGCATTGGACGCGTAACATTGCGTTCCGACGGATCGCCCACCATTCCTGTCATGTCGCCGATGATGAGTACCGCCTGATGGCCAAGTTCCTGAAACGCGCGCAATTTCCTCAGCGGCACGCCGTTGCCCAAATGAATATCAGCCGAGGATGGATCAAGTCCGAGTTTCACCCTGAGCGGTTTGTTGTGTTCGAGGCTGCGTTCTATTTTCTTGCGCAGTTCGGCCTCCGAAAACACCTGCACTACGCCGCGCATAATAGCCTTTATTTGCCTGTCAACTTCCTGCTTTTTATTCATCAGTTTTGCTCCCATCATTATTGTCTGCGGCAAAAATGCGCACGTTTCCAGCACCTGCCGCGTTCATCATGTTCATCAAATTCGCCACGTGTGAAAACTTCGCCGCTCCCGAACAGCGTATCACAAATTCCTGACCGCCTTTGTATATGAATTTTTTTGCCTGATCCTTGACTTGCTCTGCTGTAAGGATTTTGCCATTGTGAGAAATAGCACCGTCTGGCGCAATCTCAACGCTGAAAACCATCCGCCGCATCTCAGGATACAGACGCAACACAAAATCCTCGCCGTCCGCCTGCCACCAGTTAAGCCACATATTTTTTGTCAGGCGCCCGTACATACTGGTTATGTGTTGAAGCGCGACTAAAAGATATCGCTCCTGCGGAGAGTTGGTCGGTGTTTTTTCAAGATGCGAGATAATAATTGGCACCAATATCGCACGCTCGCGATTGTCTACTGCACCGATCGAATACAGCAGCGCCAGCCCGTTGCCCCCCGCCAGCGCCGCCAAAGCCGAGTTGAATGGATCGCGCTGATACTGCGAAGCACCAGTGGGTACAACGTTGATTGTCTTGCGCAGAGTGCGATACTGGTGCCACACTCGCCGCTCACCGTCCTGCTCAAAAACAACAGGAAACAGTTTAAACCGAATTGACAATCTGCGAACGTCCCCCTTGCCCGGTTTGTCAGGGTTTAGTTTTAAGTCGATCTGCTTCTCCCAAAACGCCCCCGGCTCCAGTCGGATTTCTTCATTGAATTCGGCAGAAGTTTGCCAGACAGATTGCGAAACACCCCCAATACCGAAATCCAGTGCTGTGTGTTTTATTCGAATCAGATTCGGCACAGGCTTTTTTTGGGTCCCGAAAATCGTCTTTTTTTCTTCGATTTTCAGGGGGATAATAACCAGCCCCAGACTGCGATTATATAGACGCATAGTGATTTTAACCGTATTGCCGGTCTCGTAGATATTTGAATCCGCCTCGATTTCGGCCTCCAGCACTTCTGCCAGAATTCGCGCATTCTCAATAGCATTGAATAGGTCTTTGGCCTTGGAAACAATATCCGAGGCTGGATTAAGCGCGATAACTGCCGAAACAATCTCAAGCGCGGAATTGAATTTCTCCTTACCCGCCAATGCACGGGCACGCAAAAGCGAATCCTTAAAATATTTTTCGATCACTGCTTCTGATGTGTTCTGTTCTGAATCCGCTCGACTCGACTGTGCGCCCACCGTATCCCGGACGAACAATGAAATCCCAGCGCTCAGCGCCAACATGATACAGAGAAGTGATATGGTTCTTCGAGTAATTTTCATTTCATCCTCCCGATCAAAGACTCATTCGACCGTTACGCTCTTGGCCAAATTTCGAGGCTGATCCACGTCGCAGCCTCTATGGACTGCGATGTAGTAAGCAAGTATCTGCAACGGGATAATCGCCAGTATCGGCGAGAGCATTTCCTCGGTCGCCGGTATCGAAATGACAAAATCCGAGAGGGCTTTAATTTTGCGATCACCCTGAGTAGCAATGGATATGATAATCCCGCCGCGTGCCTTGACTTCCTGAATGTTCGACAATATTTTGTCGTATACGCGCCCCTTGACCGCGATTGCCACGGTCGGGAACGAATCCTCCACCAGCGCGATCGGGCCATGTTTCATTTCGCCCGCCGGATACCCCTCGCCATGAATGTAGCTAAGTTCCTTGAGTTTAAGCGCGCCCTCAATTGCAGTCGGGTAGTTATAACGCCGCCCGATGTAAAGAAAATCGTATACATATTTGTAACTCTCTGCGCAAAGGCGAGGCAATTTGTCGTTGGCAACAACCTTGCGTGCCTTGTCAGGAATTCGGCGAATTTCGGAAAGCAGCTCCCGCGCCCTCGCTTTTTTCAAACGGCCATTGGCAAGGCCAAGTTTGATTGCGAACAATGTCAGTGCAATCAACTGCGTCGTGTACGCCTTGGTAGAAGCCACTCCTATTTCGGGTCCGGCGCGAGTATAGAGAACACCGTCCGCCATGCGCGGAATCGAACTGCCAATCACATTGCAAACCGAAATCACTCGTGCGCCCTTCTCCTTCGCCGTTCGCAGCGCAACAAGCGTATCTATCGTCTCGCCTGACTGGCTGACACCTATCGCGAGCGTGTCCTCACCCAAGACAGGGTCTCCATATCGAAATTCTGACGCAGGCGTCGCTACTGCCGGTATACCGGCCAATTCCTCAACAGCCTGGCGTCCGACCAACGCGGCATGATAAGCCGTGCCGCAGGCGACAAATTGCACGCGCTTTATGGCACGCAATTGTTTGACCGTGAGGCCCAAATGCCTAAAGATTACTTTGTCATTTTCAGGAGATATCCGCCCCTTGATCGTATCGGCGAGTGCCTTTGCTTGTTCGTGAATTTCTTTGAGCATGAAGTGCGGATATCCGCCCTTCTCAGCCCCGGCCACATCCCAGTCGACCTTCTTAATCACCGGCTTGACCTTGCGACCAGCAAAAGTGCGCAATTCCACGCTATCACGCCGCACGACAGCGATTTCGCCGTCGGAAAGATAGATCACTTTGCGAGTGTAGGGTAGAATAGCCGGTATGTCGGAGGCGATAAAATTCTCGCCCTTGCCAACCCCGATAATCAGCGGATTGTCCACACGTGCCGCGACCAACTCATCGGGTTTGTCAGCGTGCATCACGCCGATGGCAAAGCCGCCTTCGACCTCCTTGAGCGCAGTCGCAACCGCAATCCGAAGATCGTTTTTGAAATGCGACGCAATCAGCTGACACAAGACCTCGGAATCGGTTTCGGAAATGAAACGGTAACCTTTTTTGCGCAGTTTGCGGCGCAGCTCATCATGGTTCTCGATAATGCCGTTATGCACAAGCGCCAATTTGCCATCCATACTGAAATGAGGATGAGCATTGGTGCGGGTCGGCGGGCCGTGCGTAGCCCAGCGCGTGTGCCCCAGACCAGCGGTTCCCCGGATGTCAGCTGTTTTTAGCAGCGACTCAAGCTCGCGCAATTTGCCGGATTGCTTCTCATGGGCAAACACGCCTTCGGACGCGACAACGATTCCTGCAGAATCGTAGCCGCGATATTCAAGTCGCGCCAGTCCGTCAAAGATAATCGGGCAGGCCTGTCGCGCACCGATATAGCCGATAATTCCACACAAAGTCTTCCCCCTTCGCCGGAATAAATAAAGCCTGCAGCCTGTTACAACAGGATTGAGACTGCAGGCTGTTCCAGCAAAAATAATAATTGTTATAAGCGCGTCTTACGCTTGTTCATCCTTTGGCTCTTCCTCTGCAGGAGTTTCCACAGGTGCCTCGACTTTTGCTTCTTCCTCTGCGGGAGTTTCCACAGGTGCCTCGACTTTTGGCTCTTCCTCTACAGGAGCTTCCACAGGTACCTCGGCTTTTGGCTCTTCAACAACCGCTTCAACCTTGGGTTCTTCTGCGGGCGTCTCGTCAACCTTTGCGGGTTCTTCGTGCGGAGTAATCTCCAGCGCGACAGGGCCGGCATTTTCCACCGCTGGCATTGTCGGAGCCGCATCTGCTTCCTCTGGCTCAAGCCGTTTAAGACTCAAACCTATCTTGCGTGCGTCACAATCAACTTTGATAACTTTGAGCTGAACGGTCTGGTCGACCTGTACGGCGTCTTCGGAACCGGCGATCTTCTTGCTGGA
The DNA here is from genome assembly GCA_964434335.1 of uncultured Planctomycetota bacterium. Taxonomy (GTDB): domain Bacteria; phylum Planctomycetota; class B129-G9; order B129-G9; family B129-G9; genus JAUWEX01. The sequence continues at coordinate 4,109 of CAYSUZ010000126.1, forward strand.
CATCTCAGAGATGTGCAACAGACCTTCAAGTTCAGGTTCGAGTTCGACAAACGCGCCAAAACTGGCGAGCTTGGTGATCTTGCCGCTAACAATCTCGCCTTCAGTGTAACGTTGCGGGATGTCGTTTTCCCAGGGATCTTCGAAGAGCTGTTTGAGGCCCAGGGCTACGCGCTTCTTGTCCTGATCGACCGAAAGAATAACTGTTCTGACGGTTTCGCCCTTCTTCACAACTTCGGAAGGATGGTTGACCTTCTTGGTCCACGACATATCGGATATGTGCAACAAACCGTCGATGCCTTCTTCTATCTCAATGAACGCACCATAATTTGTCAGGTTTCTCACGCGGCCTTCGATGACCGTGCCGATGGGATACTTTGCGCTAACGAGCATCCAGGGATTGACATCTGTCTGCTTGATACCGAGGCTGATTTCCTGCTTGTCAACGTTGATATCAAGAACAACAACTTCGATCTCTTCGCCAATTTGTACGACTTCGGAAGGATGATTGACGCGCTTGGTCCACGACATCTCGGAGATGTGAACCAGCCCCTCGACACCCTCTTCGATCTTGACAAAAGCACCGTAGGTCATGATATTGACAACTTCGCCGCGTACACGATCGCCGACCGGATATCTGTCGCCGATGTTCTGCCACGGGCTTTCCGATTTCTGCTTGAGACCCAGTGCGATACGTTCGCGCTCGCGGTCGATACCGATGATCTTGCCATCGAATTCGTCGTCGATAGCCAGCATCTCGGACGGATGACTGATCCGACCCCAACTCATATCGGTAATGTGCAACAGACCGTCGATGCCACCGAGGTCGACGAATGCGCCGAAATCTGCGATGTTCTTGACAACACCCTTGCGCATATCGCCTTCTTTGATGTCGGCCATAAGAATCGCTTTGGCCTGTTCGCGCTGTTCTTCGATCAGGCGACGACGACTGACAACAATGTTGCGACGTTCTTCGTCGATCTTGAGTATCTTGCACTCGACCTCTTTGCCAACGTAGTCGCCGATATCGCCGATGCGGCGAATATCAACCTGCGAGGCGGGCAGGAAAACCGGCACGCCAACGTCGACGAGAAGGCCACCTTTGATCTTGCGCATGACACGCCCCTGGACCAAATCG
>CAYSUZ010000127.1:0-5204 GCA_964434335.1 uncultured Planctomycetota bacterium
TTTCTATTTTCTCACGCAGACGCTCGGCCACCAACATCGCATCTTCCATTCCTGATTCGGGCAGTAATATAGTGATTTCTTCGCCGCCATAGCGATAGGCGGAGTCGTACTGTCGAATCGTCTTCGAAATCCTGTCGCCGATTTCGGAGAGGATTTTGTCCCCCGTCAGGTGCCCGTAGGTGTCGTTAATTTTCTTGAAGTTGTCGATATCGATCATTATCAGCGCCATTTCCTTGCCGAGTCGACGCGAGACGTAAAAATAATTCGCCAACTGCAGATGGAAGTGTCGCTTGGTATAGAGTTTCGTCAAACTATCCACGACGGCTCGGTTGTAGAGCAACGGCGTTTTGATCGCTAATGAGATATGTTTGGCCAATGACACCAGAATCGCCTCACAGCGCTCCATATTCGCCGCCACCTCGTCGACTTCGCCGGTCAGCGGCAATACCGTAGAGATCACGCCGAGCGACTCCTGATCCGCGATAAGCGGAATTGTGAAGCGAATATGATGGCCGTGCCGGTCGCGGAAGATTGTTTGGTGCTGGATTGCCTGATAAACGTTGCGCTTGTCAATGCGCAGGCGTTTGATGTCGTCGTCAAAAACAATAATCTCGCCGGAGCGATGTGCGGCAGGAAGCAGTTTGTTCGTATCCTCGTCCAGAAGGTAGATCGTTATCTCCAATGCGCCTGTGAGGTCTGCGACTATGCGCATCACTTCTTCGAGGATCGAGTGGAACTCTACGGCGTCGTTGACGACGTGCGAGACGTTGCGCATCGCCGAGAGAAGTTCAATTTGATTCTGGAGATTTTCGTATTTTGTTACCAGTTTTCGCTCAACCCTGCGGCTGCTTTTTTTCTCGCTTACCAGCAGTTCTATTTTGTCGCGGAGGCGGTGAAACGCAATCACCAGCGCGACAGCATAGATGCAGGAAAAAATTGCCAGCGGTATCAGGACAAACACGATATCGGGCGATGTGTCGATAGTGGCGAGCGCAAAATAAATCCCCACCACTACCGTACATAACGGCAGGGCCACCCATACAAAAGTATTTGTAAGAGATTTGTAGTTCAAGAGTTATCTCGCACTATTTTGCCGGGAATCCGACTGCATTGAGATAAACCGGAAGTTCGTCTTTGCGTCCATGGCCGATAACATCGGCGACGGATTGATCGAAATATGCCCCGACCGCGCAGCAGCCCATCTGCATTGCTGCCGCTGCCAGAGCGATGTTCTGCCCGACATGCCCTATGTCGATGAATGCATATCGTACGCCGCGTTTTTTGTATCGCCAAAGAAAGCGATCACATAAAATCGTCGTGGCTATTACAACCGGCACCTGCCCGACAAACTTCTGCCCGAGCGCAGCTTCCATCAATTTTGAGGAGGAGTCCCCGGGTTTGATAAATTCGAGCGTCCAGTCCGAGATGTTCAGATGATAAGTCCCCGGCTCCAGCCCTTCGACATTTTTGACCAACACGTACGTCTCATACGGGAACAGCCCTCCAGCGCTCGGCGCCGTTCTTAGCAAAAACTCCCCCCGCGTCGCAGTAACACCCTGAGCCGCCCACAAAACGCGCGCAAGCTGCTCCAAAGTAAGCGGCTGATCGCTGTACTGCCTCACAGAGCGTCGCGCTGCCATCGCCTCCCAGAGTCCCATACCAGACTCATCCTGAATTTCAGGCAAAGCGATTTTCTGTGCATCGGGATAGGCCTTGAAGCGCTCGCCCCGTTCGTAATCGTCGTCCCATGCCACATCAGGGGCCAGCGATGAATCCTGTAGAAACTCCAAAGCAAACTTTTCACATTCTTGCATGGTTCAAAATCCCTTGTTGTAAAATACGCCTAGTTTGTATTTGCGTTTATTGGTGTCCAATAGAAAAATTATTCCGTCTGTCAATTGTTTCGCGCGCGTATCATCTGCCTGCGCCAGGGTGTTATCCTTCTGGATAACCGGCAGCCAGTCCAGCACAAGCCCGCATATCTCGGCTTCCTTTTGGTCGAGTGCAACATTTTCGCCCGGATGGTTTCTCGCAATAATGTCGTAATACTTGATGAGTTTTTCCAGCGGAACGGGAACGGTGTTGCCGGAAGACGTATAAATCCGTTGCAACCGGATTAAAAACAGTTTTTGCATGTTGAAGTCTTCGTTTGAAAATTCTAGCGTATCCGATGTGATAGTGATGAGGCTTTTTATCAAGGTCATTGCTTCGGCGTGTTTTTTGTCGAGCATGAACCCGTCTGCTTTTAACAACACTTTTTCGTCGCTTGCCATGATTTCTCCACAAGGTAATGGTGAAATCGGATTATAGTCTCGGAGGCGTCGCGAATCAAGCGTTAGCCCGCGTTAAAAGCGACGAATAAACTGTCACAATATTAGCGACATCCTCTTCGATGGTCTTGACGGGAGGAGTGTTGGCAGCGAGTTTTTTTATCATTGTAGGATCGTCGATCAACTGGCACATTTTTGCGGCGAGGTCTGTGGCATCGCCGCACTCGAACAGCAGCCCCCAATTGTCGTCTTTCACAAGGTCGGCCATTCCGCCCATGCCGGTTGCGATCACGGGCGTGCGGCTCATAAATGCCTCGTGAATTACAAGGGGTGAGTTTTCGTACCAAATTGATGGGACTACCAGAACATCGAACTGCGCGAAGACTTCTGCAACTTGCGAAGGATTAAATTTCCCGTGAAAAAACACGCCATCCATCTTGGCTGAATTGCGGAGCGCCTGGGAATAGCCGGGGAAAGTGGATGTTGCACCAAAAATGTGCAGTGTGGCGGCTTTGTCTTTGATCGTGTTGAACGCATCCACTAGCACATGCACACCCTTGAGTTCGGCTAGAGTGCCGACAAATCCGAAGCGAACACCTTCTCCGGCTGTTCGTTTGAAATTCTCAAATGGCGCTGTGTCGAAGCCGTAGTCAGAAAAATAGTTTTTTTCGCGCGGGAAACCATGCCTGTCGAATTCGCTTTTAAGAAACGGCGAAGGTGAAAAGACATGATCTATCTGCGAATATGCTTCGCGCAGATAATCGTTGCGACGTTTTACCTCATCAACCGTAACCGGTATAACCAGCGGCCCCGCTTCGTTCGATCCGGAAAACACTCCCATTAGTCGCTTAAGTGTTTGTGACATATCCCAACGAATCACTGAACGGATAGTACGCAAAATGGCATAAGCAATCCTGACTCCGTTTGTGGCCATCGTTGGCCTGTGCGAGAGGCATTTAGCGCAAATCTTCGTGTCGATATCTTCGCAAAGTATATCCAAATCGTTCTTGAAGGCTTTCAAACGGATCCGTTTGCCTTCCTGCTCACATAGCGGCCAGAAATCGTGAAGCGTCGCCACAGTGGGAATGCCGCGCCGTTTGGCGATGGCAACGTAGTTGGCCGAGTGATACATCAGGTGCTGAAAGTGAATGATGTCCGGTTGGAAGGCGTCTATCAATTCCTCAAATGCCGCGTCCATCGCTGGATTGTTGTAGGTCTCCTTGAACGACCGCAAACAGTGGTTGTTAATGATGCGCGTAAACGCAAGGCCTTCGTATTCCCCCTTCTCCACGGTGTATTGCTTGCGGGCAGGTTCGTGCTGGGTGAAAAAAATGTGGACATCGTGATTGCGCGCCAGCAGTTTGCTAACGTTGTAGGTGTAAATCTCCGCGCCCGCGCGATGCTTCGGAAGGAAATCATGTACTACTTGTAAAACCTTCATCGCCCCACCTCGCATAGGTATTTCCAGGTCTGTGCGATACCTTTTTCCAGTGCAATTGCAGGTTCCCAGTTAATAACCAATTTAATTTTCGATATGTCCAGTACGTTTTCAGGGACGTCGATTTTGCGCGACTCGGTATAATTTACTTTTGGCTTTTTGCCGGTGACTTTTTCGATAACCATTAATAAATCGTTCAGAGAGATCGAAATTCCGGAGCCGATGTTATATACGCCGGAATCAATGTTGGCGAATGCGCCAGCCACGGTCGCATTCACGGCGTCGGAGATGAAAATATAATCTCGCCTGACACTGCCATCGCCCCATATGTTTATTGGCTCGTCGTTAAGCACCCGGCCCAAAAAGACCGCGATTGCGCCCTGGGCGGACGTTGTGGATTGGCGATGACCATAAGGATTGGCAAAGCGAAACACACGATAATCCAGTCCGTGAAGATGATGATAGAGTGCGAGATATTTTTCGATAGCAAGCTTGGTGATACCGTAGGAGCAAATGGGATCCGTCGGATGATCCTCGGCAATCGGAAGTTTATGCGGTATTCCGTAGACAGTGCCGCCCGACGAAGCAAAGACTACCTGCTTGACACCGCGCGCAACGCACGCTTCAAGCATTCGGACAGTTGCGACAATGTTCGATTCGATATCGTACTCAGGATTCGCCATGGAATTCTGTGGCAGTGTTGTTCCTATAAGGTGAAACACTACATCTATGCCGTCGAGGGAATTGGCGACATCCGTTTCGTTGGTAAAGTCTCCGGTTATGATTCGAACATTTTTGCGAAACTTCGCAACGTTCGTCTCGCTGACATTGACCTTGTCAAATATCGTGACATCATGTCCGAAATGCACGAGATTCTCGGCGATATGAGAGCCGATAAAACCGCAGCCGCCTAAGACAAGGCATTTCTTTTTCGAGCCATCTGGCATGATCTACTCCTGTAATAGTTCGCTATATACGCCTGCTATTTTGTCGGCGTGAGTGGCTATACTCATTACGCTGACAGGTGCGCTGCCCAGTGTTTGCAGCAATGTGTGATCGCTCGCTAGGTTCTCGATGTGCTCAGCCAGTCTCGCCGAATCGCCCTGCTCAAATAGCAGCCCGTTTTTCCCATCAGCGATGAACTCCGTTAGACCACCGGAATTGCTGGCGATGACGGGAGTATGAGTGCCCAGCGCATAGAGCAAAATTAGCGGAGAATTTTCGTGCCACAACGACGGGATAATCAGAACATCGATCCCTGCCATTACTTTGCCGATATCTTCACGCGGAAATGTCCCGCAAAACTTTATTCGCTCGTCGTTTTTGGCGATCTCGCGTAATTTTTTTGCATATCCCGGGAACTGCGTCTCGCTGCCGTAAATTATAATCTCTATGTCGTCACGTCGGATATCTTTAATCGCGTTGAGCAGGACGTGTGCGCCCTTGTGCTCGCATAGCGTCCCTACAAAGCCAACCCGGAGTTTCTCGGACGGGCT
>CAYSUZ010000128.1:0-5199 GCA_964434335.1 uncultured Planctomycetota bacterium
AGTTTTCGGCAAGCCCGACAACCTCATCTATCAACCCCGAGGCGAACATCTTATTTACACGGCGATTGATTCGATTGTTCAAGTCTTCGCGTTCTCTGTTGATCGCGCACATCAGATATTCAATGCTATCGACACCAAAAAATTCGCGGCGTTCTGCGTCGAAAATCCTGCGGCCTTCGGCTTGAAGCATGCTTTGCGGTTTGCCGGTGATGTGGTGGACTTCAAGTGCGCGTATAACACGCATGATGTCGTTGGGGTGCAGCCGCTCGGCAGTTTCGGGGTCGACTGTTCGCAGTTCTTCGTGCAGCGCGTCTACGCCTTCGCAAACCGCACGCTCGCGACACTCCTGCCGGAATTCGCGGTTGGCCTGCGGGCCTTCAAAGATGCCCTCTACAAAGCGCTTGATGTAGAGACCTGTCCCACCGACAAAGAGGACGGCCTTGCCGCGTGCCAAAATATCTCGCACTACTTCCTGGGCCTGCCGGACGTATTTTGCAACGCTGTACGATTCCCACGGATCCGCCACGTCGACCATGTGGTGGGGGAGATTTGCTTTGTCGTTCGCGCTTGATTTGGCTGTACCGATGTTCATCCCGCGAAATACGGCCATGCTGTCGAGCGAGATTATCTCTGCGCCGAATTCCTCTGCCAGCAGCATACCGGTTTCGCTTTTGCCGGAGGCCGTAGGGCCTACGAGAAAACGAAATGTGCACTCGACAGGCATTTGTTATTTGGTGCTTTCGATCAGTGCCATCGCCTCGGCGCGAGTCGCCGGATTTTCGCGGAAGCAACCAAGCACGACCGACGTTACTGTCGATGAGCCGGGCTTTTTGATCCCGCGCATAGTCATACACAGATGCTCGGCAGAAAGAACGACCATTACACCAAGCGGCTTAATCGTGTTCATGATTGTGTGGGCGATTTGGCCGGTGAGCCGCTCCTGAAGCTGGAGGCGTCTGCTGTACGCCTCGACGACGCGGGCAATTTTGCTCAGACCCGTTACGCGCGAGGCGCGGGGGATGTAGGCGACATGCGCCTTGCCGATGAACGGCAACAGGTGGTGCTCGCAGGTTGAGTAAAATGGGATGTCTTTTATCAGAACGATCTCGTCGTATTGTTCTTCGTGGAAAGAGGTTACTATTTCTTCGGGATTCACGGCGATGCCGGAATATATCTCCTCGTAGGCGCGTGCTACTCTTGCGGGGGTGTCGGGAAGCGAGTCGCGGGTTACGTCGTCGCCGATGCCTTCGATGATTAGGCGCACGCCTTGTTCGATTTTTGCCTTGTCCATGGTTGCTCCGTAAAATTAGATGAATTACAAGATTATCATGGCGAATTCAATCTGTCAATCCTGACGCTCCCTATAAAAGTTAAGCCTAAGCATCAACGTTGCAATTTAATGTCATTATGATATTATACTCCCATAAATTATAGGAGATGCTGATGAAAGAAATTAATTGCACGTGTGGGGCGAGGGTAAGGATTGAAGATAATTACCCCCACAAGTCGCTTATATGTCCGAGTTGCGGAGCTACCATCTATGTGCCGGGATCATTCTCTCCGGTCGGTTCACCGCAGGACCAATCTAACCAATTCTCCCCTCCTCCTCCCCCTAAGTGGGGTGCTCCACCGCCACCACCCGGACCTGCGTCGCCTCCACAAGGCCCGCTATTCGGAGGAGTAGCGCCTGTGCTGGGACAAGGCGACTATACAATTTCTGTTGGTAATTGCATAGGAGATGCTTGGCAAGTTGTTAATTTGCAAAAGGGGCAATTCGCGCTAACGTCGCTTGTGTATTTTGCAATAATTATTGCTATTGGCTTGATACCATATTTGGGTGGCTTGGTAAGATTGTTTATTGAGCCGCCTTTGATTGCGGGTTATGCATATTATTGTTTGCTAAAAGTCAGAGGGCAATACGCTGATATGAATGTGTTGTTTTTTGGTTTTAAGCGATATGGATCTGTTCTTGGGATATACTGGTTGACGCTTTTGTTGATGTGCGCCACATTCATTCCTGCTGCTGTTTTTGCAGTTCCGGCAATCATTATGACGGGTTCTGGGAGTATGACTCCGGTAGGTTTGGGGATGATAATGATAGGAGGCCTTATCACGCTTGTTATTGGGATTTATGTTGGTCTGGGCTTGTGCTTAGCAAATAACTTTATGATGGATCGTGGATACGGAGCATGGCAATCTATTAAGGCTTCGTGGGAGATGTTGGCAGGAAAGAGATTGGACATTTTCTTTATATTGTTCGTTTCTGGATTGATCAACATTTTAGGCGTCCTTATGTGTTGCGTAGGCGTTTTGGTAACGTTTCCGATTGGTATAGCGGCTATGGCGTCGATTTATCATCGATTAAGCATGCAGCAGGCGATTGCGAATCCTGCGCCTCCAAATAGCAACTTCGGCCCGCCGCCGTTTGGAGAACAACCGCCTTTTAACCAAGGCCCACAGACTCCACCACCGGCTAACTGGGATACCAATAATAGATAGTTTTGAGGAAGATGCCTTCGATAATTATTTGTTTCCGGCGGATGCCTTATCGATATGTCAATCCTGTTTGATTATCTGGGAATCTGGTATGAAGTTTCGGATTACTTCACTATATTTAAGTTCTGGGCTTAGGGGATTAGTATGAATGACTCACGAAATGGCAACATAAAAGTTTGGAAATGTGTGGGAGAGGCTTACCGTGCCTGCAAAGGGAATTTCTTGCCTATGATAGCATTTTTTCTTTTATACTTCGTGGTGTTTGGTGCCTTAATATTTATTTTGCCGTCTGTTATGACTTCCAATTTGTTAAGCCGAATTACAATTATTGGCAGCGGTATCTTATTGTTTCAGCCGTTATGGTTTGGCTTCCAGTTTTATTGTCTGCAGAAATACAGAAATATCGATATTGGTATGGAAGCGATTTTCACGGGCTTCAAAAAATACAAATCCATGATACTTTTGGCTTTCCTGTTTTCGCTGATACTTGTCGTTGCTGCTTTGCCTCATGATTATGTAAAAAGCGCATACGAATTGCCGAAGGATCGTGAAGCACCCAATTATTCGCAGATTTCTTGGCTTCACAGCGTGGTGTCCGTTTTGTGTTCCCTAGTTGCCAGTTTCGTTTCCTTTTTATTCTTTCCTGCGGTGTTTTTGATTTTGGACAAAGATTTTGGCGTTATGAAAGCGTTAAGAATTTCATGGCTAATGACTTGCAATCGCAAGATAATGATAATAAGGATGATTTTTGTAGGATTGATTTTGTCCCTGATGGGAGCGATTATGTGCTTTGTTGGCATTGTCTTTACGATTACCGTTTATACGGTTGCAGTGGCAGTGCTGTATCAGAGGTTATGCGAACTCCATCCTGACATCCTCAAATAATCGTCAGTCGCCTATGGTAACACGCAGGGCTTCTTCGATGGATGTGTTGCCGCGCATCGCGTTGAGCAGTCCGCAGCGCCTTAGGGTAATCATTCCTCGCTCGATTGCGAAGCGCTTGATATCAACCTGCGTTGCGCCTTCAACGATAAACTTGCGCATCTCGTCGTCTATCAAAAGCGTCTCCAATAGCGCAAAACGCCCCTTGTAGCCTTCGACACAGCGTCCACAGCCGCGCGCTCTGAAAAACTTTGCGCCTTCTATTTCTTCGGGCTTAAAGCCGATTTCCAGCAGGTGTTCGCGCGGATATTTAACATCTTCCTTGCACAAAGGGCAAAGCCTTCGTGCCAGTCTTTGGGCGGAGATGAGCAACGAACTAGATGCGATAAGGAACGGGTCAACGCCCATATCAATCATTCGGTTGACCGCTCCGGCGGCGTCGTTGGTGTGCAGCGTGCTCAATACCAGGTGGCCGGTCAGCGCCGCCTTGACTGCGATTTCGACTGTCTCGCTGTCGCGGATTTCACCTATCATGATAATGTCGGGATCCTGACGCAAAATCGAGCGCAGCGCCGAGGCGAAAGTCAGATTGCGCTTCGGGCGCACCTGAACCTGATTGACTCCGCTAAGTTCGTATTCCACCGGATCCTCGACGGTAACCACGTTGTCCTTGTCCGTCATGACTTCTTTGATCGAAGAGTACAGCGTCGTACTCTTGCCCGATCCGGTCGGCCCGGTCACAAGGATCATGCCGAAGGGCTGCGAGAGCGAAAAGTGCAGATCGCTCAAGGCTTTTTTCTCAAAGCCCAGCGCATCGAGGTTCAGAGCGAGATTCGATGTATCGAGGACACGCAGAACGATTTTTTCGCCGTAAACTATCGGAAGGATCGAGACGCGGAAATCTACAGCGCGTCCCTCGATTTTGAGTCGGAATTTACCGTCCTGAGGCTTGCGCCGCTCGGCGATATCGAGTCCGGACATAATTTTTATGCGCGAGGAAATCGAGCCAGCCATATTTTTGGGCGGACTGAGGGTCTCATGCAATATGCCATCCATGCGATAGCGGACGCGTAGTTTGTTCTCCATCGGCTCGATGTGGATATCGCTGATCTTGTCGTGGATGGCCTGGGCGATGATGAGATTGACGAGCCGCACTACCGGTGATTGCTTTGAGTCTTCGCCGATGAGTTCGGCCAGGTTTATTTCCTCGTCTTCCTCCGACTCTGCCTGCGTTATTTCCACATCGGGATTAGCCATGCCCTCAAATATTTCTTCCATTGCCTGTTCGTTGCGATTGTAGGCACTGGGGATGGCTATCTTTATCCGGTAGGTGTTGCTCACGACAAGGCGCAGTTCGCATTGGGTCAGCATTCGCAGGTCATCGAGTTTGACCACGTCGAACGGATCCGCGACGCACAAGGTGATGATATCGTCGATCTTCGAGATGGGGAAGATGTTATTTTCTTTGGCGATTTCCTGCGATATGGCCGAGAGCGCGTTGTCGTCGGGATTGAAGTTGTCGAGGTTTATCGGCGGCAAATTTGCTTCTTCTGCGACGGCCTCTATCAGGCTTGATTCTTCAATCAGGCCTTCCTGTATCAATATTTCGCTAAGCGGTTTTTTTTCTGCGGTGCAGCGATCAATCAGTTCGGTTGCTTTCTCCGTTTCGAGCATCCCGCGCTTTATGAGTACGCTGCTGAGTTTTTTCTCGAAAAGCGCCATTATTCGTCGTCCGTATTGGCTGATGTATCGGGATTAAGCGCGCGGAGTAGGGTCATAAACGCGCTATAAGAAGTTATATAAGGCTGAACGTGCAGGCCC
>CAYSUZ010000129.1:0-5173 GCA_964434335.1 uncultured Planctomycetota bacterium
CATTTTGCGCGTCGCCCAGTCCAAAATCGCCGGCGCTTTTTTCATATCCGTAACCACCGGCGTGATGAGGTGGGGGATGTCTTTGTAGGCGGAGAGTTCCACCATCTTGGGGTCGATCAGGATGAGGTTGACTTCGTCGGGCGTTCGCGTAAAGAGGATGCTAAGGATGATTGATGAGATGCAGACCGACTTGCCCGAGCCTGTGGTTCCGGCGATGAGCATGTGGGGCATCCGCGACATGTCCTCGATAAGCGGCTGGCCGGATGTGTCCTTGCCCAGCAGAATTGGTATATGCAGCAACGAGTCTTTCATCGTTTCGGACTGTATTAGCTCCTTGACGCGTACCAGTTCCTTGACCGAATTGGGAACCTCAATGCCGACGGTCGATTTTCCGGGTATCGGCGCCACAACGCGCAGTCCCGAGACTTTGAGCGCCATTGCCAGATCGTTGGATAGCGCCATGACCTTGTGGACTTTGATGCCCGGAGCAAGTTCCAGCTCGAACATTGTTACCGCTGGCCCGCGTCGGTAGTCGACGACAGCCGCATCGACACCAAAATCTTCGAGGCTGCGATTGAGCGTCTCGATACTTTGCTGAATAAATTGTCGGGCGCTGGTCTGGCTGACCTTGGCGGATTCCTCGAGCAGGTCGATGCTCGGCAGAATATGCGTGCCGTCGCCTGTGGGCGGCGGGGTCGGTCGCGGTCGCGGCTTGGGCGCGGCCACAGTTTTTTCTTTTTGCTTTGTCTTTTTTGTTTCGCGGCGGGGTATCTTGACTTTCGATTTTTTTTGTTGCTTGGCTTCTTTCTTTGCCTGCTTTGCTAGTTCGCGTGCCGTCGGCAGACTCGGCTGTTCGTCATCCTCAATTTCATATTCGTCCTCATCGTCTTCGGCCTCGGCCTCTCGCCTAATTGCCGCCAGTTCGCGCCGTCGCAGGTTGTAGGCAGCAAAGCGGTTTTTGAGCGCGACGCATCCGCGTCCACATATGCACACAAATCGACCCGCTATGCTCAGCCCTACATTGTCGGTGATGAACAGCAGGCTAGCCGCCAGGAACAGTGCGCAGATCACGCTCGCGCCAATTGTGTTTTGGTGCTGGAGGACGTTTTGCCAGATGGCGATTCCGGCCAAACCTCCGGGGGGCGGAGTTGCGCCCGAGCCTTCCGGCGTCGACGAGGCGAGGTTTTCGATAGCGGCACACACAAACACCAACAGGATTGTGCCGATGACCTTGACCCACAATCGCACGACCGGCTTGCGCCGCCATGCAATTGCCATCCAGTACGCCAGCATCAGCGGGACGATAAGCGCCGAGTGGCCGAACATTGTCCATAGATGTTGTGCCAAAAACTGTCCCGACGAACCGCAGACATTGCCGCCGGTCTTGTCCTGATCGCTCGGGACCGCCGTCGGCGAATAACTCAGCAGGCTTATTGCCAGGAATATCGACAGGCCGCACAATATCAGGCCCGTCACTATGATTGTCATTTCTTTTCGGGTCATATCATATCAGTATTAGAATTATCGTCGCCGTGCCCGCTGCCAGCAGATACCACGAAAATGCCGAGAACATTCTGCGGCGCACCAAGACGACGAGTATTTTTATGCACACCAGGCTGACTACCAGCGATGCGACGAAACCCGCTATTGCAGGCAGGATTGCAGTTTTTTCCGCGATGATTGCCTCGTGCTTCGCCAGCTTCATCAAAATGTCCACGAGGTTCGCGCCGAGTATTGCCGGGATGCCGAGCAGAAACGAAAACTCGACCGCCTCGCGTCGCTTCAGTCCCGCCAGAAGTCCCGTCGAGATAGTCGTGCCTGAACGCGATATGCCTGGTAGCAGAGCCACGGCCTGTCCCAGACCGACCAGCATCATCTTGCCCCAGCCCGCGTTCTTTACCTCGATGTCCTTCTCTTTCGCGTAGTCGCTTATCTTGAGCAGGCCCGCGGTGATGAAGAAACAAATCGCTACAATTATCGGCGCACCTTTTATTCCATCTATCACGGCCAATTTTTTGAACGCCAGCCCCAAAACGCCTGCCGGAATTGAGCAAACAACAATCAGCAGCAGTATCCTGCGGTTGCCTTTTTGGAACGCCGAGACGATTCTCCGGTGAAAAAACGCTATCGCCGCTATCGCACTGGCCAGATGCACGAATAATTCGAAAAACAAATCTTCTTTTACCAGCGCGTTGCTTTGGAAAAATTTCTCCATCACATACGACACCACTTGCAGGTGGCCCGAACTGCTCACCGGCAAAAATTCTGTCAGGCCCTGTACTATGCCCAGTATGATTGCTTCGATAACGCTCAAATTTGTTAGTCCGCTTGTTGTTATTTTACGCCGGTGTGGCCGAAGCCGCCGCCGCTGCGTACTGTTTCGTCGAGCTCCTCAACAACTGTAATCTCGGCCCTGAAGACCTGCTGCACGACCATCTGTGCTATGCGGTCGCCGCGCTTGACTACGTAGGGGTTTTGGCCGACGTTGCCCAGTATGATGCCGATTTCGCCGCGATAGTCGCTGTCAATAGTCCCCGGCGAGTTCACGACGGTCAGGCTGTGTTTGAGCGCCAACCCGCTGCGCGGTCGCACCTGCGCCTCCCAGCCCTGCGGCAGCGAGATGAAGAGTCCCGTCGGAATCAATTTGATTTCGCCCGGCAGCAACTCGGTATCAGTTTCGACGGCCGCGTACAGATCCATGCCGCTTGCGCCTTCGCTCATGTAGCGTGGCAGAGGCAAGTCGTCGCAGCCGACCTTGCGTTTGATTTTCATTTCGACACTCATTGCGCTGTCCTTTTGTTTATTCTGGTTTGACGCCGCTTGCCGGCGTGAATTTTTTGTCCGTTGTGTTGAATTTCCCCAAGTACTTTTCCCAGCTTTCTTTGCTGCTTATGTTGTGCTGCCCGGTTAGCGTAACGAGATTGCTCTGCGCGAACTCATTTATGGCTTTTTCCTCGCCGATCAGCGTTGCCAGTCTTCGGCAGACGAACAGAAGCCTGCTGCGGTCAATGTCGTTCAATGGCATGTCCGCGCCGCCGGGCGCCAGCAAAAATTCAAAGTAACTCGACAGAGCGTCTTCGAGTATCGCTTGGTCTTGGGGCGCGATATTAACGGATTGCATCCGATCAAGCGTTATCGTGTATCTGTCGCCTGCGCCGATGTGATACAGCGCCACGAGCGTCGCGAAGAAGATGCCCTTTTCGAGTCGGTTTTTGTCCAGCGACTTCATCTTGATCAAGTCAATATCCAGATAGCGCTTCATCTCGGCGACATTTTCGTGTGATGTTGTCTCGGCGTAATTCATGTAGAGCGTGAGCATGCGGGTATCTTTGAGCGATGTCTCAAGGCTCTCCTCAATCGCTTTGAACAGATCGGTGTTTTCGTTTTTGAGTTCAGCGGCAATTGGCCCGATCTTTAGCAGGATGCTTATTCTCACGAGGAGATTTTTTTCGGCAGGTGCTCCGTCGAGTTTGTCGACCAAGCGATTGTGCAGTATCCTGAGCGCGTTTACCGTGCGCACCTCGGCCAGACCCTCCACTGCCGCCATTCGCAAGACAGCGCGTTTGTTGTTGAGGTAGCCCTCCAAAAGCTTGATGTCTTCGATCTGTTCCGATATTCGCCCCAGCCCCTCCAGCGCGGCCATCTTGACGCGCATCCGGCTGTTGCCGTCCTTGATTTCTAGGCGGAGTTTTTCCACGCAATCCTTGTAACGGTAATCGCGTGTGATAACTTCTATCGCCGTTACTGCGGTTAGGTCGTCTTTGTCGTCGAAGGTCTTTTCGAGAATTTCGATTACCCTGTCATACTTTGCGCCAAGCATCAAATTCGCCTTCTTGCCCAGCACCTTCATTATGCCGCGCTTTTGCTTCTCGTCGTTCGTTGTCTCGAATACCGTTGTCAACTCTTCAAACCACGATTCGATATCATCTTCTTTGAGTTTGCCGCTGATTTTGTCTATGTTTGCTGCGTTGTCTTCTTTGAGTGCCTCGACAGCATTTTTGATGCTGCTGATAGTGGCGTTGCGTTGCAGATAGGCGTGCAGGAAAATAGCGAGAACGACCGCGACTACGATCGCGCAGAGAATAACGACGACATGTCCTGATTTATTCATTGTTGCCCCCTCGCTTGTGTGCAAAAGATCTCTCGGCCTTTTCGACGATTGCTTCCGCGAGTACCTGTTTGGATGTTTGCTCAAAATCCCGAGCTGAGCCGTCCGCATCTATGATCGTCGCCGTTGTCTGTTCGGATTGAAAAGACGCCGGTCCGTTAAGAACGATGAAATCCAGTTTTTTCGATTTAAGTTTGCCTCGCGCGTTTTCGAGCGCGTCCTCTATCTCCAGTGCGAATCCTACGCGAACTTTTCCGGCGCCCGCATCTGCTGTCGCCGCCAAAATATCGGTCGTGCGCTTGAGCTCGAGATTCATGTTGCCCGGCTTTTTCTTTATCTTGCCTTGTACCGGATGCGCCGGGGTGTAGTCGCCGACTGCCGCAGTCATCACCAGGCAATCACATTTTCCGTGCGCCCGCAGAACCGCTTCGAGCATTTCCTGAGCGCTGGTTACGGTGGTAAATTCCACGTTTTTAGGGGGGGAGAGGTGAGTAGGGCCGGACACCAGGCAAACCTCGTGTCCGCGCTGTTTAGCGGCTTCCGCGACGGCGTAGCCCATCACGCCGCTCGACGGGTTGCTCAAAAATCGCACCGCGTCGATGTGCTCGCGCGTTGGTCCCGCAGTAACAAGAAAGTACATCCCCCCTCCGCGCCTTTGGTTCACGCGCGTGCCTTCAGCACGCCGAGTACGCTCTCAACTATCCTGTCCGGATGCGCCAGCCGCCCTTCACCTACACTTCCGCAGGCCAGCCATCCCGTTTCGGGTTCGATTATCGCAACGCCGCGTCGCTTAATCAAGGATATATTTTCCTGTACGACAGGATTTTTGTACATAGCGTCGTTCATCGCCGGTGCTACGAGTATCGGGCATGTTACCGAGAGCAATGTCGTAGTAAGGATGTCGTCGGCAATGCCGTGTGCTATTTTGCCGATGATGTTGGCTGTGGCCGGGGCGATGAGCAGTACGTCAGCCTTTTGTGCCAGTGAAATGTGCGTTGGGCTGTAATCCTGCGCGGCTATTTCGTAGCCGGTGATTACTTGCCTGCCGGAGAGCGACTGGAATGT
>CAYSUZ010000130.1:0-5148 GCA_964434335.1 uncultured Planctomycetota bacterium
TCCGCCGAATAG
Organism: uncultured Planctomycetota bacterium; assembly: GCA_964434335.1. Taxonomy (GTDB): domain Bacteria; phylum Planctomycetota; class B129-G9; order B129-G9; family B129-G9; genus JAUWEX01. The sequence continues at coordinate 13 of CAYSUZ010000130.1, forward strand.
CCGCCCGCCGCGTTCACAACCCAGTTGCAGTTAATCTCGCCTCGGTTTGTAACGACCGTTTTAGCACGACCGCCTTGCTTTTTTATCGCCTTGACTTCCGTGCGCAGATTGACCTCAGCGCCCAATCGCTCGGCATTCTCGGCGTAGCCTACCGTAACGAGGAACGGATCAGAATGGCAATCGTCGGGACAATACGCTCCAGCAAGCAGCCCCTCGGTATTGTAGTAGGGCACAATGTCGTGGACTTCTGTGGGCGTAACAAGTCGCACCTCGGCGCCGACTTCGTTTTGCATCGCAATAGCCTTCTTGAAACGCTCGACCTCTGCCTCGGTGTATGCTGTAAGGAGATAGCCGCCCTCAACAAGACCGATATCGCGGCCCATTGTCTTTTCAAAATTCCTGAAAATATCGATGCTGGCCTGCGCCAGCCGCACGTTGCCCGGTTCGGACCATTGTTGGCGAATACCTCCAGCGCAACGGCCTGTCGAGCCGCAAGCCAATGTATCGCGCTCCACGAGTACGACATCCTTGACGCCAAGACGTGCGAGATTGTATGCGATGGCCGTGCCTATCACGCCGCCACCGATTATTACTACTTCAGCATTCTTCTTCATGTTCGGCTCTTGCAAGTAAATCCAGTTTAAGCGGCTTCATTGGCCCACGCGCCGTCTGCGGCGCAAAAGATTCGAGGGGCCGTCCAAGTTTTTCAGCAAGCATTCTGATAATCAACCTCTGGCAGGTCTTGCCCTGACAAGGCCCCATACCAGTGCGCAGTTGTCGTTTGATCTCGTCAAAACTCTCCGCACCCGCGTCGATGACTTCTTCGATCTGCCGTCGGGTGATGTCCTCGCAAACACAAATCACCGTATCGCCATCGTCGCATTTTGCATCACGCGCTTTCGTGCCAGTCGCGGTTTCTGTTTCCGCATCGACACTGAAATGACGGACGCTGCCGCCGTATTTTTTGTCCACTACTATTGAGACGATCGATTTGCGGTCAAACTTCGGACTGCTCATTACGCGACTGATCTTCGCACGACACACAACGTTGCCCTCACGATCCAGCGCATCGACCTCCGCGCCTTTTTCGGGCAGAGGCAGCAATTCGTAGGGCAGCGAAATCTCGACCTGCGTATCGGAGTAGTCGGCGTTAATGATGAACAGGGACAATCCCGGACAGCGCGTCAGGCACAGCCCGCACGCATTACATTTTTCGGGATCGACCTGCGGGTAGTTCACGATGTCGCTGCCAACCGTTATCGCGCCGCGCGGACAAATGTCTTCGCAGGGATTGCACGGAATGTTCTGCTCGCATTCGATTACTACGCGAGCGCCTTTTTCGAACATCGGCTCAAATTCAACTGGCAGCACTTCAATCGGCGGCTCTGCGTCTGGAGCCACTCCAGTCAGAATCGCCTTGCCAGCACGCGCCTTTTCGCCAAACGGCCCGCGTCGAAGTTGGCGAAGCTGCTCGCGCAGATACGCCATGCGATCCTCATATCCGGCCTCGTCGGTCTTGGCGCTCGGAAGCGATTTCGCCGCATTTAGCCCCGCAATCCGGCCCTCAATCATCGCGCTGCTCGCCTCCTCGATACCCGAGGCATCACCGGCTACGAAAATGTCCTCGCGGGACGTTCGAAGATTTGCATCGTGAACAGCAACGTGCCCGCCAAGTTCCGCAACGTAACGCATTTCGCACGCGGCGTTCCAGAGCAGCTCCGACAGGGGGGTCAGGCCAACGGCCAGGCATATCGTATCGACAAAAAATTCGCGTTCGGTTCCGGGGATCTGTTTGAAGTTTTCGTCGAGTTTGACAACCACTGCGCCCTCGACTTCCTTTTCGCCCCAAACGTGCTTGACGGTGTGGTTGAGCAGTATCGGGATACCCATGCGCCGGATTTTGTTGGCGTGAACATAATAGCCGCCCACTTTGCCGGTCGCCTCAACAATGCCCGCAACCTCTATGCCGGCCTGTCGAAGTTGATAGGCCACGATAAGGCCAATGTTGCCCGCGCCAATCATCAAAACGCGCTTGCCGGGTTTTACGCCGTCGACGTTCATCAGCGTCTGGACTGCGCCCGCGCCATAGACGCCGGGGAGGTCGCTGTTGGGGAAGGGCAGTGCGTTTTCAAACGCGCCCGTCGCCGCGACAATGCGCTGCGGCCTAATTTTTATCCACTCGTCGTCAGTTGCAATCGTCACGGTTCCGTCGTCGTAAATCGCAGTCACCGTAGCGCCGGTCATAACTTCCACGCCGTTTTCGTCAAGCGCTTTGATAAGCATCTTGGCGATGTCAATCCCGCGTACACCTGCATAGTGTTCGCGCGAGCCGAAGAACGAGTGCGTCTGTTTAACGAGTTGGCCGCCGAGTTTGTGTTTGTCATCTACTATCAGGACTTTTGCGCCCCGGCCTGCGGCCTCTATTGCGGCGCACATACCCGCCGGACCGCCGCCGATAACGAGAATTTCAACTTCTTTCACGAACCGCTCCTCTGCCATGTTGCTTTTCGACTATCATGTTTTCTTTCAGCGGTGTTACGCAAACTTTGGTATTGGGAACGCCGTCCACGACCATCGAACAGTTTGCACAGCGGCCAATCGCACAGAAAAATCCGCGCGGGCGCTTGAGTTCGATACTTTCCCGGAAGTCCCGCACGCCGTTTGCCGTGAGCGCGGCGGCAATCGTTTCGCCTTCGCAGCCCGTCATCTCGCGCCCGTCGAAGGTAAATTGCACCTCACGTCCCCGCTCGAATTTGAGTATTGGGTGTTGATGTATTCGATTCATATCAAGTTTCCAAAATCGTTGCTGATCAAAGGTTGTTTTCCACTATCATCTTTTCGTTGAAAGGCTCAATCTTCAAATATTCCGGCTCGCCCGACGGCAAGGCCGCCTGCGGTGCTAAGCCTATCAGTTCAGAATTGCGTATTTTTACGCCTGCTGCCTCGGCTTCTTTTTCAATCGCATCGAAGACCGTGCGAATCGGCGTGATTTTGTAATTCGTCAGGTTCATCGAAACCTGCACGATCCCCAGCTCCGCAATCTCAAAACCCATCGCCTTTACCTTCGGCAGGCCGCCTTTGGCCTCGCGGATTTTGTTGGCGATAGCCTTGGCCAGCTGCAGGTCATTCGATTCGAGATTGACGTTGTACGCGATGAGAAATTCGCGCGCGCCAATCGCAGTCGCCCCTGCAGTAGGATGGATTTTTTCGGGGCCAAAATCGGGCTTGCGCTCCGGGTCAACGCCTATGGCCTCGCGCAGACCTTCGAACTGACCCTTGCGCACTTTCGCCAGATTCTGACGCTCTGGCCGCGTTGCAGCCTCTTCGTAAAGAAACACAGGGATTTGCAACTCGCGCCCGACGCGCTCGCCAAGTTTGCGCGCAATCTCGACGCACTCGGCCATCTCCACGCCGCGCACCGGCACAAACGGCACAACATCTGTCGCGCCCATTCGGGGATGCTCGCCTTTGTGATTTGTCAAGTCGATCAATTCCGCAGCCTTAGCAATCCCCGCAAACGCCGCATCCGCAACGATCTCCGGGGAGGCCACAAAAGTCACAACACTGCGATTGTGATCGGCATCACCCTTATAATCCAACATCGTAACGCCGCTCACCGCCGATATCGCACCGGCTATTGCATCTATCACGTCCTGACGACAGCCTTCGCTGAAATTCGGCACACACTCGACAATTTTGTTCACGATTCGCTCCCGTATTCTATTTTGCCTTTTATAATCGTCGTCTCCACGAGATTGACGCCAAAATGATATCCTATGTGTCGGTAGTCGGGCATGTCCCAGACCACCAAGTCCGCGCGTTTGCCCGGGGCCAGCGAGCCGATCTCGCTCTCGCGGGCAAGTGCGCGCGCTGCGTTAATCGTACAGGCTGCAAGGCATTCCGCCGCAGTCATTTTCAAATAAACACACGCTATCGCCATAGCGATCTGAAGCGATTCGGTATAACACGTTCCCGGATTGAAATCCGTTGCAAGCGCCACCGGCAGCCCCGCGTCGAGCATCGCGCGTGCGCGAGCATATTTGTGCGAGCCGAGGCTGAACGTCGTGCCCGGCAACAAAACCGGCACGACTCCCGCCGCGCCCATTGCCGCTATGCCTTCGTCGGAGGCCGCTACAAGATGGTCCGCCGATACAACGCGGAGTTCGGCAGCGAGTTCGGCACCACCGATTGGCTCCAACTCGTCAGCGTGCATCTTGAGAAGAAATCCTTGTTCCGCCGCGCTCGTTAGAATCCGCCGCGACTGCTCAATCCCGTAAACATGCTCTTCACAGAAAATGTCGCAGAATTCGGCCAACGACCTGCGCCGCACCTCCGGCATCATTTCCTTTTGCAAAATTTCAATATAAGCCTCGGGGTCGCCGCGATGTTCTTCGGGAATTTCATGCGCACCGAGAAAGGTAGGGATTATATCGACGGAATGCGCCTTGTCCAGCTCCGAAACGACTTCGAGTGTTTTTATTTCGTCGGCGGTCGTCAGGCCGTAGCCGCTCTTGATTTCGAGCGTAGTTGTCCCGTGCGCCATCGCGCTGTCGAGCAGGGGTAATGAGCGTTCGAAGAGTTGCTGTTTCGAGGCAGCGCGCATTTTTCGCACAGAGGTATGGATCCCGCCGCCCTGAAGGGTGATTTCCTTATAAGACAGGCCGCGATTGCGCATTTCGTATTCATTTTCGCGTGTCGCGGGGAAAACCAGATGAGTGTGGGGGTCGATCAATCCGGGCGTAACCACGCGACCGGATGCGTTGATCGTATGCGGTGCATCGTACTTTGCCGCGATTGCTTTTGCCGGGCCATATTCCAAGACGCGCCCGTCCGAGACCGCAACCGAGCCGTTTTCGATAATGCCCAGCCGCCACTCGCCCGTGTCATCGTCGGTTTTGACCGTCGGCACGAGGGTCAGTAATTGCGCGGCGTTTTCGACGATCATATCCGCCGCGATTTTTTCACTCTTTGCCATCGCCTGTATTCATATCCGTCTTCTCGCCGTCGCCAAGCAATCGCTCCAGACGCGCGATCGCTTCATACATGCCGTGCAACGATTTCTCGGTTTTCTCAACATACTTCGTCAAAGCGTCAAGCTGGAGCTTCATGACAACAAGAAAAAAAACAACAAAAATG
>CAYSUZ010000131.1:0-5143 GCA_964434335.1 uncultured Planctomycetota bacterium
CAGCGCCGCCGGACCCAGATTTTCTCGCCGATGACAAACTTGCAGACAAGCATCTCGAATTCGATCCCGACCTCATTGATTCAAGACCTTATGGCGGAATGCAGGTCAATAAAAGCGATGCAGTTATCAAGTTGGATGTGATTGGAGATTATTCCGAGGTACTGTATCCTTCTTATGGCGAGGCTGTCAAAGCTACAAGGCAGAATGTGCTGCTTTCTATCAATTTCATTGACGGCAAGGCCAAACAAATCGACGACGGTCTGTACGCTGCACTTGATCTCGCCTATTACAAAGGGATGAAAGATGTTTTCGAAAGTCATGTCTCGCTTGTGCGACGATTTTATAAAAAGACGAAAGACGACCCGAAATGCGAGGCTTATTTTGCGGCGGGGCTGCATTATGCGGGCGATGATATCGCTGTTTCCAATGCGAAGCTCAAAAACAAGCATATGGAAGAATTTGAAGGCGATCCGCTTAGATCGAAGGCAACCGGATTTTACACCTGGAGCGAGGACTTGCAGCAATGCTTCCGTTTTCTGCGCTTTTTCCAGAAACCGGTGGATGTTGATCTGACGAAAAAAATCTGCGCCGTACTTGAGAAAGATGCTGAACTCATGCGCGATTACAAGTCCGCCATAGGCTTTTTCGACAGATTATCAAATTACCATACCGGCAACTCACTGGCCGACGTGATCGCCCTTCCAAAATATCCAGATATCACTCACGATGATGTCGGTGCCCTGTTCCCGGCGTCTGAAAATAAGGAGTCCATTCTGTTTAAAGCATTATTCGATTCTGCTGGTAATTTACCGGATGGCATAGACCTTATGCACGAAATAATTAAAAAAATATGTTCAGGGGAAATCAATTTAATGCCAGATGAAAAAAGCGGCTGGTACGAATATCAGGTCTATGCACTGGAGACTTTGCTACTGCCGGCGAAGGGGGAAGAAGTAGACAAACTGCTCCTGACGCAGAACTACAAAAAGCGGATGGTCGAGGCGTTCAAGGCCATGTTAACCACGCGACGTGAGACTCATGCGAGGCAGATGCCGTCTATCGCCTGTCCGAAATGCGACACCTCGGCGGAGAGAAAATTTTCGCCTCGTTTGCGCGTTGAGCCTTGCCCTACTTACTATAAACGCCAAGCTCGCGGCTACGCATTTTTGCTGAACTTCCTTGCCAGCGCCGTTGGCGAGAAGGCGCTCAAAGAGATGTACGGTCTGAAGAAAGGCGGTAAACGCGGGATGACGCTCTGGGACGAGCTGAACTGGATACGCGATTTTTACTACGGCCTGTACCTTATATCGTGCGAGGATATTGGCCTGCGACCGGATTTCATGGAGGACGAAAAGGTCGACCTTGAGCTATGTATGGATGTGGCAGTAAAATGGATTGAAACTGCCTTTGAAGACGGGGATATGAAGATTGACACGCGTGTCTCCGTGCCTGTGGCGCATGAGCAGTCCCCGGAAGTTACACACATCTGGGCGACTATTGGTGTTAAGCTGGTTTATTTCGAGGCGAGTTTTGCTACGCCGCCTGGCGTTAGATATAACCACGAAGTTGAGCAGGAATGGCGCAAACTTGACGAATACGAAATGGAAGCCGGGAAGTGGGTCATGCCCGCAGTACAGTTTATCGAGGTGGAGCGTGATGGCTGGAGTACCCTGACACGTGCGGAACTGCGTGAAATCTGTGACCGCGAAAAGACCAAAGACAAAATCGCAGCTGCAATCGGCAAACCCAAGGATTAGGCAGTAATTTTTCGCAACAAAAACCGCCGATAGGCTTGGCCCGTCGGCGGTTATTTTTTTTAAATCAGAAGTTTATTCCTCTATTTTTTCTTCCGGTTCTTCCTCGGTTTGCGTCTCCGGCTCTTCTGAGGCTGTTGTCTGAAGCTGCTCGCCGGTCTGGAGGTTTGTGCCACAATTTATGCAGATGACAGCATCGGGCGCTATTTCTTCTTCGCAGGATGGGCACTTCGGCGCGGAGACTTCTTCCTGCGCAATCACCTCGTCCGTATCTATCTGCAAATCGTCTTCGGAAAATTCGAGCACTTCCAGCGCGTCTTCTGTTGCGGGCAGCGGCTCGATCTCTGGCAGTGAGTCAACATCTATTTCCGGTGCAGCTTCCTTAGCGACTTCGACTTTTGTAACACTAGGCGTGGTTGTGCCGAATTCTTCAATTTCTTTCCGGTGCAGATGCTCCGAACGCGCCTTCTCGATGAGTTTGATCAGCGTATGCTTTTCCGGAATAACTATTGTGCCCTTGCATTGCGGACAGGTGCCGGTTTTGCCACCCATGTCAACATCGATAAGAAGTTTTTTTCCGCAAGTGTGTTTCAATACTATCGGCATATAGCCCTCTTGGTGAAGTTTTAATATCAACTGATAATAATGGATATGTGCGGCAGGGTCAAGGCGATTCCCGTGTGTGCGGGCCTTGACAGAGGCGCAAAATAATATAACATGATTGCAAATCCCGATACGGCAAGGAGCGTATGACTTCTCCAGCGTTACAAAGCAGCGTACTGGTTCTAAACAATCACTTCGCCGCCGTCCGCATAATCAATGCCCGGCGAGCCTTTGTGATGTTGTGGAAAAACATCGCCGAGGTAGTGCGGTGGGCCGAGCCGGAATTCTCAATGCACGATTTTCACTCCTGGAAGGAACTCTCGCAAATACGCGACAAGTTCGACCAGACGGACGAGTGGGTTCACACCGTTAATTTTTCAATCGCCGTGCCGCGCATCATAAGGCTGCTTACCTACAAAAAAATGCCTCGACAGGGCGTGAAATTCAGCCGCCGAAATATCTACGCACGAGATAAAAACCATTGCCAGTATTGCGGCAAATCTTTTTCATCTTCCGAACTAACGCTCGATCACGTTTTGCCGCGTTCGCGCGGCGGCAAGGCGACGTGGGACAACATCGTGTGCGCCTGCGTGAAGTGTAATCACCGTAAGGCCGGACGCACGCCCAAGGAAGCAAGAATGAAATTGGTGCAGGCGCCCAAAATGCCGCAAAAAAATCCGATCATCCAACATAAACTTCAGTCACCCAAATATCGCTCGTGGCGGCAATTCCTTAGCGACGCATATTGGAATGTGGAACTAAAAGACTAAACCGGAGATGAAGCAAGTGGGAAAATCCAGTCACGATCAGACAATATCGCAGCAGATGACTAATCTGCCGAACCTGTTGACGTATCTGCGCTTTGTTATGAGTATGGTGGTGTTTGCGCTGATTTTTGCTGCGGACAAATATCCTCAATACTACGGCTGGTATCTTGCGGCGTTGTGTGTGTTTTTGGTTGCGGCTCTGACAGACGTGCTCGATGGATACATAGCGCGCAAATATAAAATGGAAACGCCCTTCGGGCGCTTTGCCGACCCGCTTGTGGACAAAATTTTGATCTGCGGCACATTTGTTTTTATGCTGACGTATCTCCCCGGAGACCCTTATATGAAGGCCAGTGGCGGGGGCTACGCCAACCTGACCGGATGGATGGTTATCGTAATCATCGCGCGCGAATTTGTGATTAGTGCGATACGCAGCTACGCCGAGAGCCGCAAAATAAAATTTGCCGCTGTGGGCTGGGGCAAACGCAAGATGTTGCTGCAAAGCATAACGATTTCGGCAATTCTGGCGAATCATGCTTTTTTCCCAGGCTCCGAGATTTACCGTTATGCTCTTACGCCCCTGATCTGGCTGACCGTGGCTGTAACGCTTTTCAGTGGGATCATCTATCTCAACCGAGCAAGGGTGCTGCTAAAGGGTGAACAAAATTAGACGACTCGTTGCCACCGGTTTTTATACCGGCTACTGCCCCATTGCTCCGGGAACCTGCGGAACGTTGCTTGCGGCGGGGATCTATCTGGCGGTTGCGTATACCGTGCCCGCTTTCGTGAATGTGATCGTTCTCCTGCTTGCGGCTTTGGCGCTGGCGGGCAACGTGTGGATAGGAAAATGGTCCGAGCGCAGTTTTGGGCGCAAGGATCCGCAAAAGGTAGTTGTCGATGAGATGCTCGGCTATTTTGTGGCGGTGTTTTTTATTGGCAGCGCGGACTGGTGGATAATCGCGATTGCAGGATTTGTTCTGTTCCGGATTTTCGATATCACCAAACCTTGGCCGATAAAAAAACTTGAGCATCTGCCTGCGGGCTGGGGTGTTGCTATGGATGACTTCGCCGCCGGAGTGCTGGCCAATATCGTACTAAGGCTCGGGTTGTTGTGTTACGCGGCCTTGTTTGCATAATCGACTGGAAACTTACCATGAGCGAAAAGACGATCGACACTCCGACAAAAAGAAGTTCGCGGCTGGCGATAAAGTTCGCGTGGCGCACTGGGCTTGCAATGCTGGTGCTCTTTGTAGGCTTTGGAGTTGTGATCGGAATAATTACACACAACGATGCTAATCGCCAAATTAATGAAAATGGCGTCAGGATGGTCAACATTTTGGCGAGCATCGATTACGAATATTGGAAATTGATTTCCGACCAAGAGAATGGTGTCTCTACGCTAACGCAGGATTACAAGGCCAAGAAATTAAGCGATCGCGCAATCCAATTCAAACCCAATCCTCTCGAAGACGCTATTTCTGTTAGCGGCGAATCCACCCAGCATCTCATCCGCGCGGCGGTTTATACCGGCGATAGCGACAAATATGATGTTTTGCTGCAACACGAAACGATCAAGGATATCGGCGACACACTGCGTTTTTCGGATGAAACCGAGTATCGTCAGACCAAAGTCAAAATCTCGGAGGGGGCTTTTACCGGCGGCGACGGATATCCTGTGCGCCAATTCCGAAAAGCAATTTTCGACGCCCAGGGCAAAGAAAAGGGTTATGTGGTGATTTTCCTCTCGACCGAGGAAATAAGCCGTGTAACGCGCGCTGCCGTTTTTCCGGTGATGATCGTCTGCCTAATAGCGTTGGTGCTGGCGATACTGCTCTCGTTGCTGCTCAGCGCGATGGTTACCCGCCCTGTCCGCAAACTCGTCCATGATATGACTATCGTTGCCAAGGGCAACCTCGATCACAAGGCATGGGGTTTCTCAAACAATGAAATAGGATCGCTTGCAACAACGTTCAATGTAATGACGAAGGAATTAAAAGAGGCCCAGGTTAAGGAGGTAGA
>CAYSUZ010000132.1:0-5102 GCA_964434335.1 uncultured Planctomycetota bacterium
AAACCTGCTCGGTGTCCCAGTGACTGTCGCGGACGAAATAAATATCGGGCATGATAACGTAGTCGGCCTCGCTAAAGGACCGCGCGAAGTCTTCGAGCAGAAAGCGCGTGCGGCTGTGCTGGTGAGGCTGGAAGACGCACCAGATTTTTCGGTCGGGATATTTTTGCCGCGCGGCGTGCAACGTGGCGCGTACCGCAGTGGGATGATGCGCATAGTCGTCCATAATCATCACGCCGTCGACTTCGCCAATTTCTTCGAATCGCCTGTGGACACCTGGGAATTTTGCCAGCGCCTGAACGATAGCCTCTTCGCCAACACCGATATGCTGAGCAATGGCAATTGCCGCAAGAGCGTTGGCAACATTGTGACGGCCCGACATCTTCAAGCAAAACTGTCCCAACGGCTCGCCTTTGTGGTGCAGGCGGAAGGAGGTGAAGCCAAACGAGGAGTTGATCTCGGAGGCGCACCAATCGGCGCGCGGATCGAAACCAAACGTTACGGTCGGGCCTTCGTGCCAGCGACCGGCTTTGAGTGTGTCGAGGTCATCGATATTGAGCACGAGAAGTCCTTCGGGATCGACCTGCGAGGCGAACTGGCCGAAGGCATCCACGATTTCATCTATGCCGCTGTAACAATCGAGATGGTCTTCTTCGATATTATTGATGACGGCGATGTGGGGTTTCAGATTGAGAAACGAACGGCGATATTCGCAGGCCTCGGCCACAAAATATTTGCCTTCGCCGACCGCCGACGAGCCACCAAGGTACGGAACAATTCCGCCGACGACAAAGGTCGGATCGAGTTCGGCACGAACCAATATTGCGACGAGCATGGCAGTGGTGGTGGTCTTGCCGTGGGTGCCGGCAATGGCAATTCCGGTATAGCGGCGCATTAATTCGCCGAGACATTGGGCGTATTTCATCGTCGCGATGCCAGCTTCGGTGGCTGCGACAACTTCGGGATTGCTGGGCTTTACCGCCTCGGAGTATACGAGGAGTTCGGTGTCCGGCAAGAGGTTTGCGGGGTCGTGGCCGATGTAAACCCGCGCGCCTTTTTTGCGTAGCGCGGCAAGCGGCTCAGCTTCTTTCATATCGGAGCCGGTTATGCGGCAGCCGTGACGCAAAAGAATGCCCGCGATTCCGGTCATGCCAATCCCGCCAATACCAACGAGATGAATGTTTTTGGCTATGTTCATTCTCACCCTCCTTGCGGGTTGAGCCTCACCGCTGTCTATTAATTATTTTTTGCCCCAATCGCATAGAATAAAATTCTATGCAGCGCCGACAGGCTCACGCTCGGGTTTTTCGTCAGAAGATTTGGCTGATTGCTTTATCTTTTCTTTGCCAAGTGAATGGAAAATAATTGCGGCAATGTCGTCTGCGGCGCAGGGGAAACCCATTTTCGCAGCATTGTATCCCATCTCGCGCGCGCAGTCAGCGTCGTCAAGCAAACTGCTGAGTGCCTGAAAAATCTCCTCCGGTGCATCGGGCGAATTTTCTTCAACAACATACGCTGCTTTATTATCGACCAGTTGGCGCGCGTTCTTGTGTTGCTCGCCGTCCAGTGAAAGTGCATTCGGATATGGCACAAGTATCGACGCCAGTCCCAACGCGGTTATCTCGGCGATGCCGGTGGCTCCGGCTCGTGCGATAACAAAGTCGGCAGCTTGCAGCGCAGCAGACATCGGGTTGACAAATCGCATCACGCGCGACTCGATGCGATACTCAGCATAGGCAGCGGCAACGCGTTCGTAATCTTCGTCGCCGGTTTGATGGATTATTTGCAAAAGGCCATAGTCGCGCTCAAGCCGTGGCAACAGCGAAATCGCTAGGTCGTTAACGCCACTGGCGCCCTGGCTGCCGCCGGTGACGAGTATGGTGCGGACGTTGGGGTCGAGTTTGAGGGCCATGGCCGCGGCCTGACGGTCGGAGTCAAGCACATCGGAGCGCACGGGTGTGCCGATAAGACAAGCACGCGCGCGACGACTTTTGAGTTCCTGGACGGAGCAGTCGAACTGGCAAAAAATTTCGCGGGCTTTTTTCGCCAGGAATCGCGTCGCTCGGCCTGGGAGCGCGTTTTGTTCGATCAGATAGACGGGTATCTTCATCGAATGCGCCGCCATGACAACCGGAACCGATATGTAACCGCCGAGACCGACGACGACGTCGGGTCGAATTTTGGCGAGCATCTCTCGACACCGGGCACGCGCCATGAAAAGGCGAACGGGCAACATGGCCTTTGAGAGAGGGGAACCGCCGGAACGCGGCGCGTCGACTATCTCTCTGCGGAAGCCGGTGCCCTTAAAAAAGTGCGCTTCGGCATTGCGTCCGGAAACGGCAAAGCAAAACCCTAGATTGGAATCGAGCCGAAGCATCGCCTCGGCCAAAGCAATCCCCGGCGCAATGTGACCACCGGTGCCACCACCTGCAAACATAATTCTCATTAGCTCACCTCTGTGAAAAATCTTTGGCCTCAACTTTTCTACGTTGTGGTCGAATACTTTTTGCAATTACTCGTTTCTTTTCCGGATGCGTGCGCTGGGCCGCCGAACGCGCGACCGAAAGCACCAGCCCAACTGCAACCAGCGACATCATGAGCGCCGAGCCGCCGCGACTGATAAAGGGCAGGGCTATGCCCGTCGGCGGAACCATGCCGGTAACAACCGCTATATGAATTGCGGCCTGAATTCCGATGCCAACGACGAGCGCAAAACAAAGCAGCGCACAAAATTTGTCGTTGCTGCCGAACGCAATCTGCAAACCGCTTATCACAAACAACGCGAACAGCCCGATGACCACGAGACTCCCTTTGTAAAACCCGAATTCCTGGCCGATGATTGCGAAGATGTAGTCGCTGTCGCAATGCGGCAGATAGCCTTGCTGCTGCAAGCCTTTGCCGGGCCCCATACCTGTCTTGGCGCCTAGCGCCAGTGCGATTACGGACTGCTCGTTTTGGTATTCGCCTGCGACTTCTACGCGGTTTTCGGCGGCGCGAAATTGGTTGAGAAAAATATCCATACGCGCCTGAGCGTAAGTATATTGCTGCTCGATTTTTTCGCCATACCCCAACACCAGCGCGACCCCTATAATGAGCAACACAATCAAAATGATCGCTCCATAGGTTGCAGCAATGTGCCGAAAGCGCACGCCGCCAGCGAGCAGAAGGATGCTGCTGACAAGCACGATAAACGCTGCGGTGCTTTTATCCGGTTCACGCTCAATGAGCAGCGCAGTGAAAAACACCACCCCCAGCGGCACAGCCACCGACGGCCAAAACCGCGCAAAGTCCTTGCGGCCACGCGTCGCCACCCACGAAACGAGAAAAATAAACAGTGCAATCTTGGCAAACTCCGAAGGCTGAAAACTCGTGCCCCCAAACGAAAACCATCGCCGCGAACCGTTGTATTCTTTACCGATCCCGGGTATGAGCACGGCGATCAACATTAATTCGGCTATCACCAACAACACCGCACTCGAACGGCGCATGAGTTTCGGCGGCAGGATCGCCGCACCAACCATGAGCACCAGTCCCAGAAAGATTTCGCGTATGTGCTTGCGCAAAATAAAAGTGCCGTCGCTGCGGGCGAGTTCGTAACGAAACCCGCTCGCACTGTAAATCGCAATCGCGCCCAAAACCAACAACGCGAAAACCGATCCCAGCATAACACTACGCCATGTCGCAAGCGAGACCCTCACGGCTTTACCACCACTTTGATGCCGAGAGCGGTGTGGGCGAATAGTTCTTCGATGTCCTTGTTGCTCATAGCGATGCAGCCCAGCGTGTTGGCGCGCTCGCCCTTTTTGCCGTGGATAAAAATTTCGCCGCCAAGCTTTGTCTTCCACGGCGGGATGCCGCCCTTCTTAATCGCGGTGACGATCGCGTCGTGCTGCTCTTTGGTAACAAGCTTCGCCTTGAGGCCACGCTGCGCGTCTTCGACGTTGGGGTAGCTCAGACCCAGTGAAAGATGGTACTTGCTGGCGGTGTTTTTCACACAGATATAGAACTCGCCCTCCGGCGTTTTTTTGTCGCCCTCTTTTTCCTTGTCACCCTTGCCCGCACCGGTTATCACATCGTAGCGCTTCATCTCCTTGCCAGCCTTGTCATAGGCTATCAGGATACCCTGCGATTTGACGACGACAATCTTACGAACAGTCTTGAGAACACTATCGCCCTGCGGGTCTGGTGTAATTGCAGGCGGAGTCTTATCATCGGGCTTCTCGCCGTTTTGCGGTTTGGTCGGCGTCTTGGGATCCACGGGGACAGGCTCCGGTTTTGTTTCGGTTGGCTTTTCGATTGCACGCATTTTGTATACCGAGTTTTCGGGCTGGAGTTTTACGACTTTGCGTTCTGTCTTTGCGTTGGCTCCGTCGCCGCTAATGAGCAACTGCGTTACGACCATGAGCAGCGGGCCTTTCGGCGTCTTTTCAAAATCCAGCATCAGCCGCTTGGTCTTGTGGACGGGAAATAACCCATCGGAATCTTCAACCGTTTTTTTGTATATCGAGTGGCGGAAAATCTCGACAAATTTTTTCGCATCCGCATCAACGCGCCAGATGATGCAGGTCAGATTTTCGGAGCGGTTTTTGATCGGCTTGACCTTGCCCGAACTTGCAACGGTCTGCGTTGAGTTGCCGCCGAACACGGCCATGACTTCGTTGACGCCGTCGCCGTCAATGTCAAAAACGTAAAGCACAGACTCCGACAGCGTGTCGGCCTTGAGATCAATCGCAGTTTCGGCTTGTAACAACAAGGCCGGATCATCTTCTTCGATCCCATCGAACAGACCCAGGACTGCGAGTTTGTCGGAACGCCGCCCGAAAACAAACCCGCTACGCCGCGTGAATTGGGCATTTCGCGGGGTTTTGGCAGAAGTATCCGAGAGGCCAAGCACGAAATCTCCTACCGTCTTTTGTGCCGATTGGTAAAGTTGAGGTTCATGCGGAAGGGCAATGAAGCGTCCGGTTTTTTCCCACCAGTACTTCCACTCTTTGATGAGGGCGGGCCGTTTTTTGGTTGGACACGCGCCGGGACCGCCGGGGTTAAACTGTTTTTGTGTTAAAGCGCAGAGTATCTCGCCAGCTCTGCCACAGGTCTCGCCAAAG